>JAYTCW010000067.1:0-2617 GCA_043736295.1 Planctomycetota bacterium
CCAGAAGCGGTTGGGACATCGAGACTTCGCGACCACGGCGAATATTTACAGTCATCTGCTCCAGCACGCACAGTCCGAAGCGGTCGAAAAGGTGGATGAAATGTTTCGCCGGAGTGTCTCCAAAGACCCCTGAGCAAAAGCTGGTGGGTACATTTCGTGGGTACACTCCAGAAATAAAAAAAGCCTGCATCGTCCGGATTTGGCGGAAAACACAGGCTTTTTCTCATTGCACCTGGGAGGGTTCGAACCTCCAACCTTCGGTTTCGAAGACCGATGCTCTATCCAGTTGCGCTACAGGTGCAGTTGTTACGAACGAAGTATCTATAGTTTCAGGCAGCGACGCAAGGTAGGGGTGCTGGTAATACCAAGACTGACAGACATTGAAAAACCCGTGCGAATTCCTCATCCGGGGTTGATTTTGGCGTAGAGCCGTTTGAGATTCGTGCGGGCGTCTTCGATCTGGAATTGCCAGTCGACGCCACTTTGGTACAGGTTGGTTCTCCCGAACCATGCCTTGATTTCGGCCTGCAGCTTTTCGATCACGCCCATGCGGCGACCGGTTCGTAGGCCCAATGCCCCTGCCAGTTGGCCCCCTGCTCGATCCACGTTTTGAGGATCGCTTTCTGCCGGTCGGTCAATGGCTTCTCGGCCATCGGCGGCGGCATCATCTCTTCGGGATCCGTGTTGAAGATCCGGCGAACGAGTTCGCTCTCACCCAACTTACCGGGGATGACCACGCCCGGCTTTTTCGCCGTCCCGCGCAGGCCGAGTTCATTATCGAGCCGCAGCTCTGCCTCCCGCTTATTGTTGTCCGGCCCGTGACACACAAAGCAGTGATCGGCCAGAATCGGCCGCACATCGCGATTGAACTCGATCCGCTCCGGGAGAGCCGGTTCGGCGGCGATGCTGAGGCTGGATGCCAGAGAGACGCACATGGCGAATAGCCATCTCAATGCGCGATTCGCCGCCCGCTGCCATGATGCCATTGACCGAGCCATTGATTGAGCCCTTCAGTGGGTGCCCTGAGTCGTCAGTCTACAGAAGTGGGAGGTCTGCGGGCGAGTATGCAGCGGGTGATACCAGCTTCTTCGGTTGCACTCATCGTGGGCTGCCGATTCAACCGACCGACAATAGTGACGACGATCCCGACCCCGGAGGGGTCACAGCCATTAGCCGGTGGTTGAGCGTCCGCGACACCACCAGAGGTTGTTCCCTCAGAGATGCCCCATCCCGGCATGGATGGCAGAGGTGCGACTCTCGCGATTGAGTGGCCTCAATGTCCTCTGGCATCCCTCCGGAATGCAAGGAGAATTACTGGAATCCAGAGTCCGGTGGTGTCGCTGTGCTCAACCACCGGCTAATTTCTTTCATCCCTCCGGGATGGGCCTCATCGCCGTTGTGCGAATTCCCCGCATTCATCCACCCTCTGAAGGAGTCACGTTCACGGCAATCGCCCAGTCCCGGTCCGAGTGAGGCCGGTTGATCAGGAATTGATGGGCATGCGTGGGAGTCTTGTACCGTTGAAGTTGGCCGCGCGAGTCGAGCCCTCCCACGCGGGCAATCACGAGCCTGGGTTCGGGATCGAGTGGCTTCGCGAAACGGAACTCCAATTCAAAGGGGGCCGGAAACATGTCTCCCCCATTCCCAAGCAGCCACAGGATTCCGTCCAGTCGAAACGCTGTGGCACTCCACATCGTCAACGTGGTCTCGATGATCCCATCACACGACCAATCGCCAACGCGAAGCCTGCTGCGTACGAGACTCAAAATATTACGCCAATAGAACTCCAGACTTTGCGACAAGTCGGGGTCGGAATTGAATGCAGAATCCGCAGTCCGCTCCCCCCGTGGCAAACTCGCCCAGTGCCAGAGAGCCGCAGTGACCTCCTGCTCTGAGTGAACACAGGGTTGTGAATCCGGAGCCGGAGACTCATCCATCGATGTCACTCCTGGAGCCACGTCAACGCTTCATGGAGGGATGGCCGTCCTCGCGAGGGCGAGGCTCCTGCCGAGCCGCTCACGCCAGTTCGCGCGTACCCTGACACGCGGCTCAGCAGGAGCTTCGCCCTCCCGCAGGAGCTTCGCCAGCAGAACGGCTACTCCGGCAGCGGCTTGCCCTTCGTCTCGGGGAGAAACGGCAGCACGAACAGCCCCACCAGGAATACCCCGCACATTGCCACCCCGCCGTACCGGATCTTCAGGATTGGATCGAGATTAGGGTCAAAGAAGCTGTTGATCCAGATTTTCACCAGGGGGCCAGCAGCGGCTACGAACCGACCTACGTTGTAGCAGAAGCTGGTCCCGGTCGAGCGTAGCCGTGTCGGGAACAGTTCCGGGAAGTACATGGCGTATCCCGCAAATAGCGACAATTGGCAGAACCCCATGATCGGAGCGAGGACGAAAATCTGCCACAAGTCCTGCATGAACCAGAAGACCGCCGCCGTGCTGAAGAACGCCGCCAACAGGCCGATGACGAAGGACGGCTTGCGACCGATCCGTTGGGAGATCAACCCGAATCCGAACATTCCGAAGAAGGCTCCGATGTTCGTCGCGATCGCGGTGAGACCCTGATAGATCTTCATCCGTCCCTCGATCTTGTCGGAGATGGGCTTCTTTCT
>JAYTCW010000068.1:0-6931 GCA_043736295.1 Planctomycetota bacterium
CTGGCAACCCTGGGCTACGGGGCGAGACCCCTTCGGGGTCGGGGCACTGACGTTTGGGACGCACACACCTCACGTCGGCAGTCCAGTTCGACGCATCGCGTTGATATCACCCAGACGCTATGCTGCCTGTTCAAGATCCACCCAGGCGAGTCATGCAGACTCGACCTGATCGCTCTTCCTCCCGTCTGGCAAACGGCTCATGATCCTTAGCGGCAGCGAGATTCGGTCCCGTCTTGGTTCGGATATCCTCATCGATCCATTTGACGAGTCTCGTCTCAATCCCAACAGCTACAATTTGCGACTGCACCACGAATTGCTGGTGTACGAGGAAATTGTGCTTGATATGCGGAAGAAGAATCGCTTCCGGCGAATGGAGATTCCGCCCGAAGGTCTGGAGCTCGATTCCAATAAGTTGTACTTGGGACGAACCATCGAGCGGACGGAGACGCACAATCTCGTTCCGATGCTGGAGGGACGCTCCTCGGTCGGGCGGCTGGGTCTGTTTGTGCATGTGACCGCAGGTTTTGGAGATGTGGGGTTCTGCGGATTCTGGACCTTGGAGATGCACGCGATTCAGCCGGTGCGGATCTATGCGGGCGTGGAGATCTGCCAGATCTTTTATCACACATTGCAGGGTGAAGCGCAGGAGTACAAGAGCGGCAAGTACCAAAACAACACCGACATCCAGCCGAGTTTGCTCTACAGGGAGTTTCAGCAGGCGGAGGACCGTCAGCGGATGTTGTGGGAAGAGGACGAGACCAAGATGCGATGACCGATTGCTCAGCCAGAGTGACTCGACTTCACCTGGACAGTGGCACAGAGCGGCCGCGTCTTGTAGCTGACCTGTGGGTTGTGTCTCGTTAGGCCAGGACGGCGAAGCCTCTCCGCTCGTAGCTCATGTCGCTCCGCGACTGAGATACCTCCCGCTGGAGGCCCGTTCAGACTCCGCGAGGGGGCGTTTTCGGCAGGAGGAGTGCGAGTCGCGGAGCGACATCGCCTGCGATGGATCGCTCGGGCTTCGCCCATTTGTCGGTCGTAACTCGTCGGCTACTCACCCATTGAGCGGAGAGATGCCAAGTCTCTGGCTGCTGACAGTCTTTGGACTTGGGAACTCACGATGATGCACACGGCCACTGAAATGAGCAGCTCGCCTCCCCACAGTGCCAGCGGGCGAATCCTTCGCAGCGTCGGTGAGTTCATCCGTCGTCGTTGATAGTCGGTGAACGTGGGGACCATCGCGCGGGCCAGTTCTTTTTGCAATTGAATGGACTGGGCCATCTGCTCCGGCGAGCCGACCGGAGGCAGCGGGATCAGCGGCGTTCGCTGGGCGGTCTCCGCTTTCAGTTCTGCATAACCCCAGTGCGACAGCATCAGCAGCGAGAGCACACAGACCGTGACGCTCACCCCAATGACGAGTGACCGAGATCGAACTCCGACCGAATGCGCTAACCAGGTGCAAGCGATGCTGACGCAGGCTGCTAATCCCCAGGAGTGAATACCAAGGAACTTCATGCGGGGGGGCATCGAATGAAAAACTGGCGTGATCAGGAGCCCAGCCAGCGCACACACCGCCAGCCAGAACAGGATACCGGTCCAACGGGCAGGTGGGTTTGCGGAGGGAGTTGAAGACTCCGAATCGGGCGGCATGAGCGGATGTCTCTTAAGGTAAGGTCGACTATTCGGGCTGGGGTCCAAGGCATGTCTCATGCCAGGCCGTCCGGTCAACCGTCGACTCCGATTATCACTGGCTGGACGCCGTCCGCACAACAGAGGGAGTCGTTCCAGCCTTCAACACGCTCAGCACATGCTCGGTAATCTCTCGATGAATCCGAGGGTCCCACTCAGCTGCGATGTGGGCTTGCGTATCCAAGGCGGCGTCATACTTCGGCCCCCCAGTGACCAGAAAACCCTGTTTGGCATCTCCCAGGTCGACATTCACCACGCGCGCCTCGTTCGGCAGTTCTCGCCACCCAAAGATGTTGCGAGTGTAATAATTTCGAGCCGACCGAATGCACAGCGGCAGCTGCGAGGGGCGAGCGGTTTGGGGTCGCCCCAGCGAAGAGGGGTCCAAGAACACCGTCACCGCGATCGGAATCTCCGGCTCCGTCAGTGCCTCGCACACTTCCCAAGCCGTATGCCCGCCCCAGCTGTTGGCGATGATCGCCAGTTGCTCTGTCGGTTGTTTCGCATGTCGTTCCTGGATGAACTGGACGATGCCCGCCGAGAGCGGAGGCTTCTCGCGAATCTTGCCAGCACGCGAGCCGTTCCAGTTGAAATACTCGGTATTGAGGCCGTGATTCGCGAGGTCGCCCGCGAGTTGGAACATGCCGCTTTGGCCCTGACCACGGGGAGCGGTCCCCTGAATCTGCTCGGGAGTCGGGTCGGAGTCGATGCCGCCGATCAGGACCACACACACGGGCGGTGCCGGAGTGGTGAGGCGAGGTTCGTCCGCGCGAAGGTTCGAAACAGACAGGGCCACCAGAACGCATACCGCGAGACGACGAGAGGTCATCACCGACTCCCAATCCAGCGAACTCCCAGAAGCTCGTCAGCGGGGGACACGAGCGGGCGGGATTGAACTCGGGATGGGCGGTTGAGGCAAGACCGGTTCCGGAGGCGATCAGTCTTCCGTGGCTCAAAATGAAATCCCATCGCAATCTTTGCGGTGGTGAGGACAGCGTGAAGGCACCTCGATTTGTGGTGTGCGCGTTGGGAAAGTCGTAATCCAAAGCCAATGGCTTTGTTCACGCGAAACTCGCGACAGTCGCAGGTGACACCTCGAACGCGACGGATCGGCGGAGTGAAAACGCAGAGGGCGCTGAGGACGTAGAGTTCGGAAGGAGTACCTCTTTTCTCTGCGTCCTCCGCGCCCTCTGCGTTTCACACTTCCGGGACGCTGGATGGAGGTTTCTTCTTCGAGGTGGCCATGAACTGAGATGAATCACTGACGACTTTTGAGGCAGACTCCGTTGTCGGGAATTTCCGAGAGCTGCCTTTTTTTTCATGCACCCCCTCGATTTGTGCCCGTATCCCCTGCCGGGATGACAATCGTCGCTGTGGTCGACACAATGGGCTTGTTCCCGATCTCCGCACAGAAGCTAGGCCACACATGCCGATTGACTGGCAACCCCTTGTCGACATCATTCATGCGAACCAGCGGTTCGTTATCTCTAGTCATGTGCGGCCCGACGCCGATGCGATCGGCTCGGAAATGGGACTGTGCGGCATCCTCGAACAGCTGGGGAAGGAAGTGCGGATCATCAATCCGTCGGCGTCCCCCATACACTTGGCGTTTCTCGACCCGACCTCGCGCGTTCAGAAAATCGGCGACGGAGTCACGACCGAACAAGCCTGTGACACCGATGTCCACCTGATTGTCGACACCAGTGCGTGGCAACAGCTCACAGACCTGCGCAAGACTCTGGAAACCACTAAAGCTAAGAAGGTCGTCGTCGATCACCACGTCAGTTCCGACCATCTGGGAGCTGAACTGTTCAAGGACACGACGGCCTCAGCTGCGGGGATTTTGGTGTGCGAACTGGCGGAAGCATTGGGGGTGACGCCGACCGTGGAGCAAGGGAGCGCTCTCTTCGCGGCGATCGCGACGGATACCGGCTGGTTCCGGTTCCCGAATGTCGAGGAGCGGACGTTGAAAAGAGCGGCCTGGCTGGTGAACTTGGGTGTCGAGCCGCATCGGATCTTCCGCGAGCTGTACGAGAAGTCGTCGCTGTCCCGCTTGAAACTGCATGGGCGAGTCTTGGCCCGCGTGACGGTCGAGTTCGGCGGAGCTCTCGGAATGACCTCAGTCTACCAGAAGGACTTTGATGAGACGGGGGCACATCCGTCCGATACTGAAGACCTCGTGAATGATTGCCTGACCATCGAGGGGACACGCTGTGCCGTGATCCTGGTCGAGCAGAAGTCTGGCCAGGTAAAAGTCAGCTTCCGTAGCCGGACCGGTCTGGATGTCGCCAAAGTGGCTGAACAGTTCGGCGGCGGAGGACACAAGCTGGCGTCGGGGGCCATGCTGGCTGGGCCGATGGCGGCGGCACAGACGCTGGTGATGCAGGCCATGCAGACGGCTATTGCCAATGTGCCATCGTGAGCAGCGAGTTTCGTCAAACCGTTGTGCAGATCTGGCGGTCTCCCCGGGCTTCGTGGCTGATTTACGCGGTTGTTATTCTGGTCGCGACATGGCCATTAGCTCGCTCTCCGCTGTCGACGCTTCCGCTGGGGCCGATTGACTCGTCGGTTGTGCCGATGTTCAATCTCTGGACGATCTGGTGGAACGCGGACCAGGCGCTCCACGCCTTTCAGGGGTACTGGCACTCCCCGATCTTCCACCCCATCACGAACACCTTCGCTTTCTCCGAGCCGCAGCCGACCACGCTGCTGGTCGCCCCGGTGATCTGGCTGACTGGGTCGCGAGTGCTGGCCTACAACGTCTATTACTGGGTGTCGTTTCTGCTCAACGCGGTGCTGACGGAGCGGTTGCTGCGGCTGCAAGGTGTCGGACGAATGCTGGCTCGCAGCGGTGGAGTAGCCATGTTCCTGCTCCCGATCCTGCAATGGCAGCGAGATGTGATACAGCTGGTGCCCGTGTGGGGCATTCTGTGGGTCTGGATGTCGTTCGTGAAGCTTTCCCGCGAGTCGACGCTGAGACACGGCATCGAGTTGGGTCTCGCTGCCGCCACCACCAGTCTGATGTGTATGCATTATGGATTGTTCACGGCGATCCTCTCGGCGGGGTCTGCGTGGATCATGGTCCGGCGCTGGTCCCACCTGTCGATGTGGAAAGCCTGGGCTCTCGGGTGCGTGGTGGCACTGCTGCTCGCCGGGCCGATGATCTTTCATGTCCATCAGGTCCTCAAGGGGCATCAGTTCACGCGAGATCAAGTGATTATTACCCAGCTGTCAGTCCAGCCCGGTGACTACACCCACGCCTTCGGACGGAGTGTGATTCCCTGGGGACCAGTGGCCGCGCGGCAGTATTGGTCGATGTCCCCCGGTTGGATTAAGGTCGGTCTGGCGGCGCTCGGGATCGTGCTGGGACTTTGGCGGAGACGCACTCGGCGGTGGACTCTGTTTCTGACTGTCACCGCCGGGTTGGCGTTCGCACTTTCCCTGGGGACGAATCTCCAGTGGGGCGATCTCTCTATTTGGGAGATGTTGAGTCGCTACATCCCCGGATTCTCGCAGGTCCGCAGTGCCAACCGCTTCGTGGTCTTCGTACAGATTATTTCCGTGCTGCTGGCGGTGCAGGCACTCCATCTGCTGACCTTGTGGGGCAGGAGGCGAGCTAGAGTAATCAATCTCGTCACCCGTTGCTTCGTCCCCCTGGTAGCTCTGTTCGTGGCTCTGGAAACGCTGCCGCTCAAGACACGGGTCTGGGCCGTGCCCGACATCAAGCCTCATCTGGGGTGGATTAATTTCATCCAACAAGAGACCCCACCGGGCCGGGCGGTGTTGTGCCTGCCGATGCCCCGTGAGTCTGATGTCGGGGCCTTTGAATCGACGACCAACTGGATGTACTTCGGGACATACCACAAAGTCCCGATGCTGAACGGCTACTCGGGGTTCTTTCCGGAAGTGGAGACGCAGCTGCGGGGCGAGATGATTGCCCCCGGAGTGACACCGGGATTCTTGGATCGTATTCACGGGACGGGCGTGGAGTTTCTCCTCGTCGACGGGAAGTCCCAGCCACCGCACGCCCCGCTGCCACGCGAGGGAGAGCGAGTCCGACTCCATATGGTCTGGGCCGACTCCAATGGAGTGGAGGTGTACCAGCTGATTCCTTTGATCAAGACGGACTCCGCCTTAACAGATAGTCCGCGCTAGATCCACATCCAGTCCCGTTTCCTCTATCCCAAACGAATGCTTAGCCGCGACGCGAAGGCTTTGCGCAGCGGAGCGCGGAGCCGCCTTACGCCGCGTCCTTCGCCGGAGTCGCTGGCCGGATCGATTTGCTCCCCTTGGGCGTGCGGGCCTTCATGTTGAACAGGCCGAAGATTTCGCCAGCGCTCAGGCTCAGCGAGGCGTTCGTGTTATCCCCCTCACCGAGGACGCGGCGGAACATGTCGCGCTTCTCGTTCAGTACCTTATCGATCCGCTCTTCGATCGTGTCCTTGCAGATGAACTTGCTCACGATCACCTGACTCTTACAGCCGATGCGGTGAGCGCGGTTGATCGCCTGGTCCTCGACAGCGGGGTTCCACCAGCGGTCGTACAGGAAGACATACCCCGCGAATTGCAGATTGAGTCCGACGGCTCCGGTGCCGTAGCTCATCAGGATGATGTGCGAGTCGGGGTCGTTCTTGAACTTGGTCAGGATTGGCTCGCGCTTGGGCGTCGGAATCCCGCCGTGGTACACGAGACACCCGTACGGCCGCATCCGCTCTTCCAGCCAGTCGATGGTCTTGGTCCACTGACTGAAGAGGATCGCCTTGCCGCCGGAAGCTGCGATTTCTTCCATGTCAGCTTGCAGGCGTTCGAGCTTGGAGGACTCTTGGGTGAGTGGGTCGTAGTTGGAGATTTGCTTGAGCCGCAGCACCAGTTCGAACACGTTCTGGATCGAGAGTTCGTCCCCCATGTCATTGAGCCGCATGATCCCTTCTTTTTCCGCAGCGTCGTAAGCCACGCGCTGTGCGGTCGAGAGCTCGATGATCTCGTCGCGGTCGAGGCGCGGCGGCAGGTCCTTCATCACGAGGTCTTTGGTCCGCCGCAAGATGAACTCTTTGCTGAGGGAGGAGAGTTGGCGGATGTCGGGGTTGGCACCGGGCGGGATGACGCCCATGAACTCGAACAGTGACGACATCTCCTCGGGCCGGTTCTCGATCGGGGTGCCGGTGAGGCACACGCTGCGGCGGCGGGGGATGCTGCGGATGGTCCGGGCGGTGAGTGAGTCGCGGTTCTTGGTGCGCTGGGCCTCATC
>JAYTCW010000069.1:0-3623 GCA_043736295.1 Planctomycetota bacterium
ATCCAACGTGCGCCCCGGCTCGCGGCTCGGCAGGAGCCTCGCCCTCCCGATCGTATTCCTGCTCCTGCTGAGCGAGTCCTATACCCTCATCTCACTGCACCCCTGCCAGTTGAGCTACTACAACTGGCTCGTCGGCGGTCTGCGCGGTGCGCAGGCATGGGGCTTCGAACCGACCTATTGGGGCGACTCGATCACCCGCAGCATGCACCAGCAGATTGTGGAACAGGTGCCAGTCGGGGCCACGGTCCATGTCGCCCCGGTCCTGCACCCCCTGCAACTCCACGGGATGGCGTTGCAATCTCCACTGCTGGCTCAGCACCAGATTCAACTCGCCGCCTACGACGACAGCCTCCGCGATCAGGTCCAGTACGTCCTCATCTTCCGCCGCCACGCCGACCCACGCGAGTCGCTGAACGAGCCGACCGACCCGTCACTGACGGCCCCACCCGGCATGCGGCTTGTCGCTGAAGTGCTCCGAGCGGGGGTGCAGTTGGCGGTACTCTATGAGGTCAATCTACCCGACAAATGATGGACTCGCTGACTGCCTGCTTTCGGTATTGCGGTTCATCCGACGACTTGAGGGTTGGGCATCAGCAATGTATTCACCTGAGTAGGGTGTACTTGCAGGGCAATCGCTTGTCGGTCTCGCGTATTGGTCCAATCATGGCATGTCAATGATCCTCGTCCAGAGGGGCCAATGGATTGTATCTGATTACCAAGGATCGCCAATTTGATCCGGCCTGATTGACGGGGTGGTGATCAAGTTGTGCGGTGTCATGGATGGCGAACCAACGACGACTGATTGAACGGCAGGGTGGTCCCTGTTGCGTGTCGTGAGCAGGCTGCGGAAGGCGTCCGCGGTTATCGAATCATCGACGGCCCTTCCCAGCCAGCTACGCTCGCATCAGGGGCGAGGATGTAGATCTCCACGCGGCGGTTCACCTGGCGGGACGCATCGTCGGCGTTCGCGGTGACTGGCTGGAATTCACTGTAACCCGCCACGCCCATGCGCGGTTCGCTCAGGCCGATCTTGGCCAAATTGTGAACCACAGCTGTGGCTCGGTCAGTGGACAATTCCCAGTTGGTTTCGTGCTTGGCTCGCGTCCCGGGCTTCACGACATCTTGATCGTCGGTGTGTCCCACCACCAGGATGTGGAACTGCTTGGCCTCGGGGTCGTTCATGATGCCCGCGAACTCTCTGAGCAGTGCCGAGCCATCCGTGCGAAGGACATCGCTGCCAGAGGCGAACAGCAGGTCGCCATTGAAACGGCTGACGCCCGTGACCGGATCGAACTCGAACTCCGGGTACTTCTTGGACAACTCTTCAAAGCGGCGATTGGTGCCGCCCGACAGCGGGTTCTTCAGCCCAGACAGCAAGCTGGCATATTTCTCGCTGAGCTGAGTGCGCTCGGCGTTCAGATTCGCCAGCCGTTGATTCGACACGTCGAGGTTCTGCTGGACGGAGGCCAGTTGCTGGGCCAGCTGGTCCTTCTCCATCGCCAGTTGACCGGCCATCTGGGCCTGCTCAGACAGCCCCTGTACCTGTCCGGCCATCTCCTGGTTCTCACGGTAATACTTCAGCGATTGCAGCTGAGACTGACGAAGTTGCATCTTGCGTCGCCGGTGTCCACATCCAGATGACATGAAGAGACTGGCAATCACGAGAGACGCGATGAGGGAGCGATGAAGGCGGGGCATCATGTTCTCCGGAATCCGAGCGTGAGCCGTGTCCGAGGAGAGTGCCATACCTGACCGATGGACGGACCGGTAACTGCACCCGAGGAGGGCGTCACGTTGCAATCGGGCAACTAGGGATTCGTGGGGGTGAGGAGTTCCCCTCTCCGAGGAGAGGAACCGTTCGCGAGATGAGCCAGTGGGAAACCGGCAGACCAGCTTGCGAGGAGGGTTTCGTGACTCGCCGCCGTTTCGAGCGACTGGTCACGAAATCGATTTGTACGTCCTTTTTTCCTCAAGGACCAGACGAAGCCTGCCGAGAGGCGAATGTTCGGCAGCTTCCGCCGAAATGGGCTGTTCCAGTGATCGCCCGATCGGTCACGCTGGAGCGTCGGTGAATTTATCGCGGCATTGCCGCAACCCAAGGGGGCCCAGGGGGATGAGGTTACGGTCGATTACCAGGCATCGTCATCTTTCTCCCCCTTCGCGACCTTGGTGTTCCCGTTTTAGCAGCCTGATGGGTCAGGAGTATTGAACACCAAGGGCGCGAAGGAAATAGGCGAGTTCACCTCCAGACAATTGCGCATCGTATGCATATTTCAGACATACGTAGTACATTCGCCGTGCCCTCCAGAATCGAGACGGTTGTGTCTGAACAATGGAAGTGACAAGGAATCGATACGAATCGAGACCGAGTCTGTACACGACGCTGAACAACGTGACCCTGCTGCCGGATCAGCGACTCAGCCAGATTCGCGGATCGCATTCGACGCAACCCATATCTAATCATGAAGATATACCAATATTTTCGGCAGCGAGAGGGGCTCCGGTTGTAACGATTGTCGGATTGGCACCGATAGTGCAGATAGTCACTGTCGTAACGAATGCCAGAACTGGCAACGCGACAGAGTTTCTCTGGCGGGGTGGCGTGAGACCCCACCCGCGAGCCCGCTGATCCCGGACTCAACGCCCGCAGCTCTGATTCCTTCCAGGGGCGGACCACTCAATGAGTGGCCCGCCCCTGTGCGTTTCTGGTTGTCATCTTGGTCCTGGGGACGCACAATGTGAATCGCGGAGCGGAATCGCCTACGTCAGGGGCTCCTTCGCATCTGGTTCACAATGACATCCCGACCGGAATAGAGGGATTGAACAGAAGGTCGCAAAGGGGGCAAAGGGTTCAATTCCAGGTGTCATTGCTTCCTTTGCGACCTTTATTCAAGATCAAATGGGGATGTTGTTTCGGAATCGCGCCCCGTCAATGTTTGAATTGAGGGTTCGCCCTCCCCACGTCCCATCCCCATCCCCCAATCCAAGCCTTGACGGGGCACTCGTTCACGAGCACTACTGCTGCCCCGTCTCACTCAATGCATCGATTCACATGGCACAATGCGATCAGGGATATCTCTGCGAAGTCTGCGGCGACGAAGTCGAATTCGTCGAGGGAAGCGATCTCTATCTGAGGTTCATTCTCGGCGAGGTCGAAGCCCGACAACTGCTCTCGACGCCGGAACGACACCTCCGCTGCAATCCCGTCGTCGCTCAGTTCATCGTGGATCCGGCGTTTGAGGCAGTCACCGTCGAGGGTCTGTTTGGTAAGTCCGAACTCGACCCCGCCTCGGTCCGCGAACGCGAGTCGCTCGTAACTCGCGCCTGGCAGCGGCTCCAAGCTGTTCGACAGCTGGGAGTTCCGATTTCCGAGTACCCCTTGCCGGAGATTTTGGCGAGGCGAGGCGCTCGCCAGACTTGAGCAGGCTCAAGTGGAGCGGAAAGCGTTGTGCCCTGCGTGCTAGAGCATTCCACGATTGGGTGAGCGCCCTCGTCGTCTGGCCTCCTAGGTCCGGGCGGAACGGACCTAGATGACTGTTTCACAAGTCGTTCCGCAACTGGTATCGCGGTCGTTTTCCTTTTCTGCGAACCTGTGTTGCTGAGGTTGAAACGCATTTCGGAGA
>JAYTCW010000070.1:0-5277 GCA_043736295.1 Planctomycetota bacterium
TCTCCGAAATGCGTTTCAACCTCAGCAACACAGGTTCGCAGAAAAGGAAAACGACCGCGATACCAGTTGCGGAACGACTTGTGAAACAGTCATCTAGGCGGGTGCCGTGACCCGGAGACTGGGACCGTCACCGATTGGGCGCTCGATGAGGTGAAGCGGTTCGACTCCTACACGGAAATCAGCCCCAGCGAGACGGGCCTCAAAATCTGGATTACGGCGGACACGCGACTGCCGAAGGGCCGCAACAAGAAGCTGAACGTCCCGGAGATCGTCGCCAAGAAACCGGGCGTGGAGGTCTATTCGCAGGGGCGATACTTCGCCGTGACTGGCAACGTCTTCCGGTCCTACACCGAGGTCAATCATCGCGAGCAGGAGTTGCTGGGGTTCCTCACACGGCACTGGCCAGAGGCTCCGGCGGTGGACCTCCCGCAGCATGAGTGGCGGTCCGATGACGCCGTGGTGGAACGGGCACGAAAGTACGTCGCCAGAATTCCCGGCGCTGTCTCCGGGAGCGGGGGGAGCAATGCGACGTTCAGCGTGGCTTGCAGCCTTGTGCGTGGGTTCGACCTGTCACCCGATCAGGCGTTCGAAGTTCTTCAGGAGTGGAACGCCACCTGCCTGCCCCCGTGGTCAGAACCCGAGTTGCAGCACAAGCTGGACGACGCAGCCAAGGCCGGCGGCGAGACGGGCTATCTGCGGAACGTCAAGCCCGAGCGGTGGGACTCGATTCGGGTTCCAGTGTCTGAGGCCGGACCGGCAACTGTGACTGATGACTGGACAGACATCCGAGCCGACAAAGGACGCACAGACTTGGCGAACGCGCGGCGATTCCTTGCACAGCACAGCGATAAGGTTCGCTTCTGCCATGCGTGGGAATCCTGGATGATCTGGGACGGCAAGCGCTGGCGGATCGATCAGGACGGGGCGGTGTTGCGACTCGCGAAAGCGGTGGCTGATCGGGTCTGGACTGATGCGGGGCAATTCCACACTCGGGATGAGGTGCAGTTCGCCATTGCGACATCTTCAGCGGCCAAGCTGGCGGCCATGCTGAAGCTGGCGGCGGCGGACGTTTCGATTGCGGTCGATGAACTCGACACCCACCCGTGGCTGCTCAATTGCGAGAATGGCACGGTCGATCTGCGGACCGGGAAACTGAGGCCACATCGTCGGGAAGACAACCTCACGAAACTCTGTCCGACGAACTACATCGCGACGGCGGGTTCACCGAATTGGGATCGGTTCCTGCGAGGGATATTCGAGGACGAACAGACCGTTGCCTTCCTGCAACGGTTCGCGGGCTACTCCCTGACTGGCGACGTGAGCGAGCAAATCCTCGCTGTCCTCTGGGGCGTAGGCAGCAACGGCAAGTCCACATTCCCGACCGCGTTCCAAGATGTGCTGGGGGCAGATTATTCGATGGCAGCCCCCCCAGGTCTGCTCACGGTCAAAAAATCCGATGCTCACCCCACGGAAGTGGCAGACCTGTTCGGGATGCGTTTCGTTGTCAGCCAAGAGACTGAGGACGGCCACCGACTGGCCGAAAGTCTCGTCAAGAGTCTGACCGGTGGCGACAAGGTACGGGCGCGACGGATGCGAGAAAACTTCTGGCAGTTCAACCCATCGCACAAGCTGGTGTTATGCACGAATCATCGCCCCAAGGTGCGGGGCACTGACCATGCCATCTGGCGGCGACTCGTACTGATTCCGTTCCTAAAAACATACTGGAATGCGGACAAGGGGGAGGTGGGCGCGGTCGAACTCAGGCAGGATAAGGCACTCCCCGCGAAGCTGAAGGCCGAATCTGAAGGCATTCTCACCTGGGCAGTTCGGGGTTGTCTCGACTGGCAACAGGGCGGACTGAATATCCCGGAATCTGTCATGGCGGCGACGGCGGACTATCGCAGCGAGGAAGACGTACTCGGTCGGTTCGTCAATGAATGCTGCCTGACTGGGCCTGACCACAAGGTGAAGTTCTCCGAACTGTTCGAGGCTCTGGAAGCGTACTGCGGAGAGTCCGGAGACAAGCTACCGACCAAGAAAGCCTTCGGTGGGTATCTCAAGGACCACGGATTCGCCAATCGGCAAAGCGGAACCCGCTGGTACATGGGCCTGAAACTCAGCGAATCTGCATGAAGTGGAACGATGGAACGATGGAACGGACTTTCCGTATGAACTCTCTCTCCCCTAGGGGAGAGTCAAACAAACCTGGAAAATCGTTCCATCGTTCCATCGTTCCAAATCCCATGAAACTCGACATCCAGCACAAGGAACCCCCGACCATGAAGATCGCGAACACAGAACCGAACCCCCCTCTGGCTGGGCTGATCCTGCTGGCACTGGTCATCGGCCACACATGGGGCATTGTGTGCCTCACGACGGGCAATCGAGAGAGACAAAGGCCGTCCCATCTCCCGAGTGTCACCTCAGGTCATCTGGTGCGAATCGAGAGTGAAGGGGCGACTCCATGAGAACCATGACCTGCGAAGTCTGCAAACGATCGATACAGCTCACGTTGGACCTACTGGCGAGCGCGGCACTCGACCTGCATGCCGAGATGCGATGCCGGTGCGGTGCGACAATCGAGGCTTGCTACACCAGCGAGAGCTTGCTGCTGACTGCGACTGCTCCCCGAGTGATTCGGTTCGGGGCTGCGGAGCCGGTGACGTTCAGCGGTTCGAATCGAGGTGCGAAGTGATTGATTCGTTCGACTTAGACACACGTCGGGACCAGATGCGGCGAATGGTCGCCAAGATGATCGGCCAGCGGTGCTACATCGTGTTCGCCTCAGAGATCGGCCTGGAGTGTCATGGTCGGTTGGGTGGTTTCACGGCGGTCGGGTTGCACACACTCATCAAGGAGACCATGCCGGGCGAGTACGTGGGGCCACTGCCTACCGTCGTGGTCGTGGACAATGACCTGCGAGACGTGACACTCTCACCGGCGGCGGCGGCGTGCATGTTCGATGCGATCTGCCTTCACGAACTCGCCCACATAGTTGAGCGGGGCATCAACGCGGAGAATGGCACTGCTATTGACGCGGCGATTCTGCGGGGGATCGTCGCCACTCCTTGGACAGAATGGCCACTTCACTCGCCCGCGAAGTGGGCCGGGCATGACCTCAAGTACATCAGGGTGCTGTGTCACTTGCTGCATCGGTCGAAGTCCCGAGGACTCTGGGTTTCGCCAGAACTCGCCTTCGGGCACGAGGACTACGGGCTGTCTCCACTCAGTGAGTATGCCGACTCATTGGGCGATGAACCGCAGCTCACAAGCTGGCTTCCGCTGAGTCAGGCACTCAACCGACCCGCGCCAGATGAATTCAAACAGTTGTGGAGCCGCGATGTCGTGGCTTCACTGATGGTTGGGAACGCTCTTGAAAGGGGCACACGATGATTGCAGAACTGATTTCGAAGCTGGCCGGACGCAAGGCGGAAGCCACGCAAGCGGCGACAAAGGATTGGCAAACCCTGGTCGTGAAGTTCGTTGACCAAGGTGACAAGCTGAATGTAGACAACATGCTCGCCGAACTCGACAGGCTGGGGAAGACGCTCGAAGACCTCGAAGCGGCGGCGGCACTGTTGACCAAGCGGCGGGCCTGGGCGGCTCAGTTGACGGATGGGACCAAGGCGGAGAGCGACTACCCGAAGTTGACGAAGCAAGTCGAGGACGCCCACGCGGATCTGAAGCGACTGCAAGAGGATCACGAGGCCAAGTACGCCCCTCTGGATGGCAAGATTCGGGCCACCCGCGATGCCATCAATCAGGCGTCCGATGCCAAGCGAATGTTGCTGACGACAGCTGGGGAAGAGTCTCGCCGATCGGCCTTGGACGACATCGACCAGCGGACCCGGCAGCTGACCGAGGAGCAGAACGCGATGCAGAAGCGAATCCGGGATCGTGAGGATTGGGTGCAGGCGGTCGGGGCTTTGGGACACAATGCGTCGGCTGCTGACCGGTCCCGCTTCGCAGCAGCTCGTGACGAACTCACGAGCTGGCAGCTGCGATTCCGCGAATTCAATCAGGCGTTCGAGGCACTGAGCGCGGAGCGGGCCAAGGCATGCGAGGTGCTGCTGAAGCCTGAATCGATCTGATCGACATCGTGTACCGTCGTCCTGCAGGTGGCAATTTCGCCATCGGTTGGGCGGCGGGTTTCTCAGGTATTGGAGGACTGACCCATGAGCGACTCGACCGACGAAACGGAACTGATCGGCAGGAACGAACTCGGACGATTCGAGCCGGGGAACCGATGTTCGGCGAACCGATCCAGCCGCGCGGCTGAACTCAAGCGAGCGTTCGCTGAGGCCGTGACTGATTCAGACGTGGCCGAGATTGCCCGCTCGCTGGTGAAGTTGGCCATCGACGGCGACGTTCAAGCTGCGAAGCTGGTGTTGGATCGTGTCTGCGGTAAACCCGATGGCGTGCCACTGGTCGCGATACAGAACAACGTCACGAGCCAGACCAGTCACGAGCCGGGCCGAGTGGCTGCTTTGCTGGAGAAGATCAGGCTTCGACATGCTGCTGAGCAAGAGGCTAAAGGTGGCGAACGAGCCGAGGTTCTCCCGGTCAAAATCCACAAGTAACCACACACACCGCCATGGATTGCACATACAGTTTTGTTTGCACTGCCTCAGTGTTTTAGCACGCGGGGAGGAATGGCGAGTGGACAGTATGACCGTTGACGAAGCCTGGCAATCGATCACATCCGACCCCATGCCCGCACGAACGAGAATGTGGCTCACGGTCATGGCTGTTTGTGTTGAAGACTGAAGCCAGTACGACGCGGCTGAGTGGTGTTCACTCGTTGCGGGAACATCCCCCAGCTGGGCTGACGTTCCGGCCATCTGGTCGCGAGCCGTGGCCGTCCTGCGACTCCCCAAAGATGTTCGACGTGCAGCGGACTGGAACTGACCCGACGACCAGCAACGGGCCGTATCGATCACGAGGGCGGGTTCCTTGAGCCAAGAGACTCGGAACCGACCCGAAGCCTGTGGCGAGTGTCTCCGGCGGTCTAGTGATGATTGGAGGATTCGCCGACTGTTTGATGATGGATTTGGAAGTGCTGGCCACATTCACAATCGAGTCAGTGAGAATGCCTCAGACATCCCGCGATCCACATCGAGTACAACGCCAAGGGGAGTATCCTGTTATTGCAACGATCGCCCATATTGGAATCCAGAGACACAGCGCGGCTCTGCCGCAACCGAAGTTGAGGAAAGTGGTGTCGGTCTTCGTTAGGCTGGTGGTGTTCTAACGCCATCGCTTTCGGAGGACCGACAC
>JAYTCW010000071.1:0-2583 GCA_043736295.1 Planctomycetota bacterium
CGCTCTCCCACTGGTCTGTCGTGCCACTAAACACAACCCCAGTGATGACCAGCATGTCCGCGTTTGACAAGCCATCCCCCCAAATAGTCGGATGAACCAAAATTCAGGGCCCCTCTGGGGAATCTCACTGAGGCGGACATGTACACACCCGACATTGTGTTCCAAATCGGGTTGCCGCCCCGGCGGATTGACCTCCTAACTTCCATTGCCAACGTCGAGTTTGATGAAGCATGGGCCGACCGTCGACTCACTACAGTTTCGGGCATTCACTTTGCCGTACTGGGACGCGCGATGTTTCTGAAAAACAAGCGGTCGACCCGACGGTCCAAGGATCTCGCCGATGCCGAGTGGCTGGAAGAAAACCCCGAGTGACCCGCAGACTGTTGCAGTCCCTCTTGTTGCCCTGCAACCCAAAGTATCTTAAGCGATGCCTGGGCCACCCCGCCCATCTGGCCCGTCTTAAGTCCCCCCTAGAGCGGCACGGCGTCAGCCTGCCGAGAACCACCGGCCATTGCCCGACTCACTGACGCTCAGGCAAAGCCTGACCTACCGGAACTGGGTCAGCATCGCATATCTGATTTCAGCAATCGCGAATATTAGCCCCAGAAACAGCATGAGCTTAGCTTGAAGGTTCCATTGTAAGCCGAGCACCATTTCACGACGTGTTGCATGATATTCGACACCACAACGACGATCCGAAACGATGGGACGAAACCACTGGATGATGATGACCAAGCTCGCTCCGATAAAAGCCGTGTTTTGAAAGATCATCGACTGGAAACGGAAATTCACAATTTCATCATTCAAATCCCATACCTGTGACGCATAGTCCACTGAATTAGCAGCAACGAATCCGAATGCCAACGTGTAAACTAAAGTGATAAACCAATATCTCGTTTTCATCATGAAATCCATTTGTGGCCATTCACGCCGATCCAGAGTGATCTGCCGCTGGCAAATGGCACACTTGATCTTCGATGGCCCAAGTAACGATGACAACCAGAACATTCGCACCTCAACAAGCCAACCACAGTGAGGGCATTTCAACAACGTGAAAAAGAACATGGTTGCGAAACCTTCCTGTGTCTTATTTCAACGGGAAATGGAAATCGGGCGGTTTGGAGTTTCCCTCGTGACCAAGTTCCAGCTTGGTCACACAGATCCTCGAAGCTTTGCTTCGCCGAGCGACGCTGGACTTCTGCCCAGCATGTCAGGATGTGATTCCGTCGGCAAGTGAGAGGCGGATTGGCGAGAGGGAGCGTTCAGGCACGCGGGCGAAGCGGAGCTTCGGGGGGGCGGATTACTTCTTCTCCAACTCGGCGTCGATCACTGCGGCATCTGGGCTGCTGGTGGCGTGGACGAGTGATTCTGGCTCGTCCGGGCCGGGCCAGACGGACAGCCCCGAGGCGGCTTGGCGGCGGCGGGCATCTTCGGCGATGCGGTGGATGTCGTTGTCGAACCGCGCAGCGATCTCGCGGCGGATGGCGTGTAGTTCTTCGATGATGGGATCAGGTTCAGTGTGCGTCTTCATCGGCATTCAGCATGTCTTGAGGGGTGCAGATCACCGGAAACGGGAGCGAGAAATCGTCAATCACTCGATAGACCCGTGGCAGGATGACCGGGTTCGCGATGTGCTTGCAATTCCACGTCAACAGAAAGTCTACCCTGTGAAAAGCAGCTGTGGCAATGTGGAGTGCATCCATGGCTGCGTGCGGTGGCAGGATCGCTCGGCTCAGAATCTCGGTCGCCATTTCCTCGATGGTCGGGTCCAGTGTGAGCAGTGAGATTCCCGAGAGATGCTTCAGGCGTTCCGCAGCCAATATATGGTCGCCTGCTCTGGCTTCATCGTGGACGTATTGTGATGTGACCAGCCCATACTTGCCTCGCTCGCCTTCCCACCACTGGCGTGTGGCGAGTTGGCGACTGACCGTCGAAGCAGAAGTTGTGGGAGTACGGCGCAGGTAGCTGACGACGGAGGTTTCGATGTAGACGGTCTGCATGGGAACCTCCAGTCATGACAGTTGACTCCGGGCGCTGGCGCTTCCGGCTCGTTGAGATCGCAACGACTACTGAATCTTCACGCGGCAGAACTTCTTCTTCCCGACCCAGACCAATAGCCCCTCGGTCACGTCGATCAGCTGGTCGTGCTTCTCGATCTTGATGCGGGCTTCGGTGAGGGCGGCCGCTCCTTGTTCAATCTGTCGCCGAGCATCAGTCGAGGAGGGGCACAAACCGAGTTGCTTGAGCAGAATCGACGCTGGCAGCTTGCCATTGGTGAGTAATGCCGCTGAGACCTGCACCACTGGGATATCAGACGGCAGCGCTCCTTCGCTGATCTCCCGCTGCCAACGATCAGCGGCTTCCGTCGCTGCTTCCGCCGTGTGGTACTCGCCGATGATGGCCTTCGCGAGGGCGACCTTGGCGGCCTTGGGATGCCCAGCTAGCAGTTGTTCCACCTCGGGAATTGGTAGACTGGTGAGCAGTTCGAAGTACATCTTCAGGCACGCATCGGGCACCTGCATGAACTTCTTCATCATGTCGTACGCGGGTTCCGAAATCCCGATGTAGTTGCCCAAGCTCTTC
>JAYTCW010000072.1:0-10532 GCA_043736295.1 Planctomycetota bacterium
GACCACGCCGTGACCAAGTGCAACATGCCCAGACCCGACTTCTTCCGGGCCGAGCGACGCAGCGCCTTGCCATCGATCGCGATCAGTTTCCCACCACTCACCTCGTGCAGCGCCTGCGTCCATGGCAGCAAACAAGCGGCGAACTGCTTCCGATCCAGCAGCCCCAACACCCGCCGAAATGTGTCGTGCGACGGGATGCCTCCACGCAACTCCAGGAACGTCGCCAACCACTCTCGCCGCTTCTTCCCGAACGTCTCCAGATCCGTCCAATCGTCGGCCCCGCACGTCACCGCCAAGATCGCGATCGACACAATATCGAACAACGAATGCGCACAAGACGCCTGCACGCGCGGATCACGCAACTCCGCAAAACACCTCCGCACCCCCGCCAAAAACCCCGCCGCTTCGCCGTCCATGGCCCGCTCCCGTACACCTCGTTCACAACACCGAACTGCATCCGTGCAGCCCTTCGCCGTGTCGCTCGCGACGGAAACGACCACCTCCATTCAGGTTCTGGAAAGATTTCGATGCGTAGGCCCTGGGGCAAATCCACGCTTGCTCATGTTCAAACTCTAAGGACATCTAATGACAACCAGCAGACCGCGAATGCGAATCCGGACGGAACATCAATTCCTTGTACACATCCAATAATAGTGATATCAAGTATTCTGTCGGCCAAGACCACGACACACGGCAACGCACTGTTTCAAATGGGGCAACTCTGCTCGGCCTGATGGCTGAATGCTGACAGCTTAGGCGAGCGGCCAGTGGAAACTTACCGCCAGACTTCCGAAGTCTTCGGAGACTTCGGAAGTCTATGGGTACGCTCAGTCTGGCCGCTCGCCTTACGTACTTGGAAGAAGGGCGTTCCCGTAGGCCAATACCCGGAACGCTGGCGGTTACTCTAGCGACTCAGCCGCCGCGATCGAGCCGTCCTGGTTCTGATCGAGCGATTGAAATTGCTCCCGCGTTCCCAGGAACTCCCGCCAGGAGACGCGCTGGTCCTGGTTGCGATCCATCCGCTGAAACCAGATCGGGCCTTGTCCCCCGATCTTTCGAGGCGGTGCCTTCTGCGGGCGACTGCGCAGCACAGGGGCGGTGGGCCGTTCGCGGCGCGTCGTTCCAAAACTCACCAGCAGCGACAACTCGCCGCTCAGTTCGGTGATCGCCAAGCTGCCATCGTGGTTCAGATCCAGCGTCTTCATCGTCTCCGAACTGGAGAGCATCTCCCAGCCCGACACACCCTTGTTGCGGTCCAGGTCCAGAGCATCAAATAACGACTTCATCTCGCGCTGGACCGTCAGTTGAATCTGGCAATGTCCGGCTCGTTCGCGCAACTCGTTGAACAGGGTGACCTCTTCGCGTGTGATCTGCGCGTTGCCGTCGATATCGGCCAACGCCGGGTCGGGGGCCAGCTCCGCATCCAGGACCGACACGAACTCGGCGAACTCCCTCGCGAACAGGTATTCGTTATTGTCCCGATCCGCTCCGGCGAACTGAGTCATCAGCTCCTGCCGCTGCAACTGGTCGTAGATCGCCGTGTTGAAAAACCGGGAAGAGAAACGCAGGCCCCTCAGCTGCACGGAAGCCGAACGTCGAATCGCTGTCGAATCGATCTCACTCCCGGCAGCCTCCCACAGCACTTCGCCTCGGGTGTCTCTCCACTTGATTCGCAGCTGACCGGTCGTGGGCGGGGACTGTAACAGCAGTTCCAGTTCGGAGGATTCGAGAACGCCATCCGAGTTCTGGTCGGAGGCGGCCGTGATCCCTGCGATCCGCTGGAGAAGCACCCCCGCAGTGCCCGGCAAGCGAAAGCGGGCCTCAATTTCGCGCACGGCCATCGTGATCGATTCCGCACCCTGCATCAGCAGGAAAGGCTCCGACTCGAAAGTCGCCGGGGCATTGGCGTCAGCGGCCAACCGCAGCTCAGCCAGTTCGCTGAGGGTAATCATCTCGTCATCGTCGAAGTCACAACGCAACAGACGGGCGGAGCCGTGTTGCAACTCCTCGGCGGTCAATCGACCGTTATCGTCTTGATCGATCAGAGTGAAAATCACTCCCGCTCGGCGAGTTCCTCGATTGTCGACGACGATCCGCACTTCCGGTCCGAACGCTGGCGAGGCGTGTGCCTGCCACTCGGCAAGAGAGAGCTTTTCATCAGCAGGCGTTGTGTCCGCAGACTTCCACGCATCGCCGACGAGCCGCAATCGGTTCTGAGCCGCCGACCAGACCACGAGCCGTTTCGCCTCGTCACCGACCAGAACTCTGTCATGATCCAGATCGCGGGACTCAAACACTCTTTGAGCGAAATCCGCTCGCACGGCGAGAAGGTCGTAGCCCTCCACCGGGAGTGTGATCCAGTCGACTCCATCGGGCAGAAACACGAGCAAACGCCCCACCGGGGAGGCCGCCTCAGCGGGGGGGAAAGTTCCCCCCAGAGACATCACCAAGACCAGTGCATACGCCACTCGCAGCGATTCCCTCATCTGCGGCTCCAATCGTACAGGGGATGCTCCGGGTGGCCGATTCCATGGGCTGCGTTCAGGGCTTCAGCTCAAACACCGCTTCGGTCGGAGCGGCGAACTTCGCGGGGAGGGGCAGGGTGGCGAACGACTCGTCATCGCCGAGGCGGAACTGCCAGCGGCCTTCCAGAGAGATCTTCTGGTCGTTGCCGAAGTACAGACCCGGATTGAGAAATGCCATCCCACCTGGACCCTCACTGTTTTCGCACCGCACACAGAGCAGGTGCAACTCGCCCGGCGTGACGAGGGTTTCCGGGATCTCGACCAGAATCCCCCCATCCTCCAGCGGCTTGGGAGCAAACGCAACCTCGGTCACATCCAGCTGCTCGCTCTGAAAGAAGACCTCCAACTCGTTGTCTGCGGTCGTTCCCAGACGGAGGTTGAGGTCCGCGCCCTTCCAGGTCTCAGGCACCCGAATCATGCAGCGATACCACGCCACGCCGTCGTACTCTTTCAGTTGCGGACCGCCGACCATTTCCCAGCTGCCGGGGACGATGATCGGGCTCCAGTGGAAGGAGAGATCGTGTCCCGCTGACTCATGAACGGTCTCGGGCACCTTCCCGGTCGCGGCCCAATGCAGGGCGTTCACGAGCAAGCGGTTGAACACGGGGTTCTCGAAGTCCCCCGTGTGGCCGAGTGAGGTATAGAACGATCGGCCGCCATCGGCGCGTTTGAAGGTCCAAGCGGCGGGCTCGACCGGCTTGCCTGCGATCTCGCCTTGGATCAAGACGGTGGCTCCTTCGGCCAGGGGGGCTGTCTGGTACAGCGAGCCGCCCGCGACGAATGACTCTGCGGGGATACCGGTGAGGAGCGTTGAGAGTTGAGGGTTGAGGGTTGAGGGACTGACCGGCGTCATGACGGTCTTGAGGTCGTTCGCATAGTGATTGTTGTAGTTGCCGCCGAAGACCTGCTTGTCCCACTCGGGCCACTGCGATCTCCCCGCCGGAGCCTCCTGGCCGCGCAGGCACCACGCATGGCTGGCCGTGCGGATACCGACGATGGGCTTCCCGGCAGCCACGAAGTCTCGGACCAGTTGGAGTTGTTCCGGTGTGAGTAACCGCCTCCGCGCGCTGACCAGCGCGAGGTCGAAATCCTCCAGCTGATCCAGTCCGGGAATGTCGTTGGCCTCGGTCTCAGAGCCGAAGAAAAACTGCACATGGAAGTCGTGCCCGAGATGGCGAGCTGCGAACTCGGGGAGGCTCTTGAGCGTTTCATACTCGACCTCGGAGACGATGACAGCCAGCCGTGGCCGCGTGTCGGTCGCATGCCGAAACGCCTTCCCTCCGAGGAACTGGTCACTGGTCATCGTCGGGGTGACGAACTTCTCGACATGCTCGATGATCAGATCGGTCCCGGTGAAGTGGCTGACGAACGGCCAGCGCTGCGGGTTGTACATCGTGTCGGTCATATCGCGGACGAGAGCGACTTTCTTGCCATTGCGAGCCATCTGCCTTAGCCCGAACGGCCTCCCGAGGACGCACATGTTCGTATGCACGCCGGTCAGGATCACGTTCTCGATGCCGCGCGATTCCAGGATGCTCCAGACCTCGTCCCCCTTGTCGGTGATGAAGTCCTTCGCCTCATCGATCTGGATGAAGGCCGCTTGTTTCTTCCACGGGAGCTTGGGATTCCGCCCGAGTGCCTTCAACTCCTTGGCCCACTTCGCATGCTGCTCTTTCTCGTCGTCCTCGCCGCCATCCGACTGGTCAATCGGATAGATCGCCGCCTCTTCCGAGGGGATCTTGCTGCACCACGACTGGATGTCAGCGGGTAGCTTCGTCGACTTCGGAGTGTCGATGGCCCGCTTCCGAGCCGGGTGTCCCTCGTAAGACGGCATGCAGTCGCTCGGCGAGTGAATGATCGTCATCCCCCGCTCGCGCGCGTTCGCGACTAACTCATTCAGCCGTGGGCCAAACTCCGTCAACCGCTGCACTGCGTTATAGCAATGGTGGTAGTCCCACACGTCACACACGATCACAGCTGTCTTGGCCGGATCCCACTCTTCCTCGCGAATGAGCGTGTGAAAGCGTCCGGTCTGGGGAGCTGTTTCGGTACGATGGCGAAGTTGGAGCGTCATCGGTTCCGCCGCGTGGACCACACGCGCAATCAGGCAGAAGACTGAGAACACTGAGAGTCTTAGTAAGGCCATCGGGCAGCTCCTCATTCGAATCAGGGACCATCCCCAGTATTGTGGCTGGGGAGCTGTTCGGTTCGCCAGTGAGCGGCAGCAGGAGGCTCGGACAATTTGAGTCAGGTGGCCATAGCAGCGTAGCAGAATTCGTAAGAATTCTGCCGTCCTGCGGTCGGCCAGCTCCCATCAACTGAACATACTCACCTGGGAGGACCACTCGCTGCACTGTGTCCATTGCGGAGAGACGTCAATCTCGATGTTCCACACATGTCGCCAGAGATTTCGCGGAACCTCACCATCCTTGTCGGGGTTCCATGGCGTGAGCGAGACTGAGCAGCTTCGAATCCTTCGAGCAACCAACCCACTCCCGTCCGCAAGGATCCGCATGTTCAAGCCATTCATCACCGCTGTCGCACTGTGGAGTGCTGTCCTCACGAGTTCTTGGGCAGAGGCTCATCCGGGGCATTCGCAGCAACAGGTCGCAACTTCGAGTCGCCCGAACTCTGAGGCGACTTCGCCGACTCGTGAGACGTTTGTCGCGGTCCGTGATGGGCAGCTTCAATGGAGGAGGTCGGACGATTCGCTGGTGACGCACAAGTTATCCGACCTGAATGAGGCGGATCGTCTGTGGGCCGAACGGCGGATGGCGGAGATTGATCGCATGAATCGGACGATCACCCCGAACGATGCCTCCCGACTGCTGGCTCAGAATCGCACTCAGCGAACGACCCCAACTGGAAAGTCACCGGAGACGGCGAAGGCATTTGAAGCGTTCGTGAAGGCCAAGGCGATTCAGACTCGCTGGGACGAGAACTTTCTCTACGTCGAATCGAACGGGATGCCACACCACCCCATGATGATTGGAATCACCTCTTGGCAGCAGCAGGTTCCGTTGCCGCAGCCGTATGTCGGAGACAATGCCTGGCGAATCCCGCTGCACCCAGTGCCCGCCCAGAAGCCGCTGTCGACGAAGGGTGCGTTCCTCCGTGGGGCCATTGCTCTGGCGGCGAATGGGATTCCGATCTTTAACCCGCTCAACAATCGCGGGGACGATGCGTTTCTGTTTGGCGAATTGGATGAGTACGGTGGCCATTGCGGGCGGGCGGACGATTATCACTATCACATCGCCCCGGTACATCTGGAGAATGCTGTGGGTCAGGGGTTGCCGATTGCGTATGCACTCGATGGCTACCCGATCTATGGCTACGCGGAGCCGGATGGATCTTTGGTGAAGGGACTGGACAAGTTCAACGGTCATACAGGCAAAGACGGCCACTACCACTATCACGCGACGAAGACTTACCCCTACCTGAATGGTGGATTCCACGGAGAGGTCACCGAACGTGATGGCCAAGTCGATCCTCAACCGCGCGCTGAACCACTGCGAGAAGCAGGCAGCCCGATGCGAGACACCAAGATCGTCGGCTTCGAGGAGTCACAGCCCGGCAGCTACAAGCTCACCTATGAATTGAAGGGCAAGCCGGGGAGCGTCAGCTACGATCTCAACCAGGATGGCTCGGCGAAGTTCACCTATGTCGCGACGAACGGCACAACAGACAGCGAGACCTACACCCCACGGCGTCGCGGCCCCGAAGGTGAGCGGCGTCCTCCCCGAAACGAGTCACAGTCTCTGGTCCCTCGTGATGGCGATCGGCCGCCGCTCCCTGCGACACCGTTGATTCGGCCCGCAGTCCAGCCCGTGGCGATTCCCCAGGACGCCACGCGAGTTCCCGTTGTGTTCACTGGGGGTTACGAGACCGATCCTCGCGATGGCGGACGACCGGTCGTGTTGATCGCGGCGGCGCTGGGTGTCACCCCCGAGGTCTTCCGCAGTGCCTTCAGCAAAGTGCAACCCGCAAGAGGCGGCGGCGGCCCCACCTCGGCACAAGCTCGCCAGAATAAATCGGTACTCATGGCCGCTCTGGGAAAGCATGGCATCACCAACGAGCGACTGGACGAAGTCTCCAATCAATACCGCTACCCACCCGGTCGCCAGGGACTTTGGTCGACGAAACCCGCTGAAGCTGTCGCGCTGGTGAAAGACGGCGTGGTCTATGGCTTTGAGGTGACGCGCGGAGGGGCTGGCTATAGCTCCCCGCCCCAAGTGACTGTTCCTGGTATTCCCGGTGCGACTGGCCAAGTGGAACTGAAATTCGACAAACGCTTTGAGGACAACGGAGCCGTCTTGGTGATTACCCTGGCCCACGAAAGCCAGTTGCCGGGTTTACAGTTGCCGGGATTAACAGTGACGAGCACCGCGATCGATGCCCAGGGGTTTCTCGGGGTCGACTACACCTGTGATGGGACCAGTGCCTCGCCGCAGGTGGCTTGGACCGGCGCTCCGACGGGAACGAAGTGTTTTGCCGTGAATGTGTGGCACACTCCCGGTCCGGGCGACCTCAAGTCGTACTGGGTCGTCTACAACATTCCCGCGAGCGTGACATCACTGGACAAGAACTCGCAGGGGATCGGAACGGCGGGGCTGAACGACAAGCGACGGGCGGCCTACGATCCCATGTGCTCCAAAGGGCCCGGCGTGAAGACCTACCACATCACAGTCTTCGCCCTCTCTGCGGAAGTCCAGCTGAATCCGGACGAGGCCAATCGGGCGAATCTGCTCGCAGCCATCCAGGACATCACGCTGGCCGAAGGGACACTCGACTTCAAGTACGAGCGCCAGTCTAAGGCGCTGCTCCCCCTCATCATCGGCGGCACCACAGCTCTGCTCTTGATCGCCGGCTTCTTCTATGGGAGCCAGCGGTATCGCACATCGCAGTCCATCGCACATCGCGGACCAGCGACTCACGGCCTGCCACCCCGCTTGAATCGTCTTGCCCTGACACAATTCAAAGGATAGGATAGAAACTAGGTTCTAAAGAGCAATGTTCTTCCCTAATGGGTGGACTGATGGACGAAACAGCCTCGACACACGAACGAGCTTTAGAGCTGCAAGTCAACTGGTTGACAAAGCTTGTCAACGTACTTTTAGTGGTCTTAGGCATCGTCACGGGAGTGATCCCCTTTGCGGTGATCAGTTTTATCGTCCTACTTCCGATACTGGTTTTTGTGCATCCGTATATACCTGGAATCGCGAGGCGTTTTGGACGATTGCTTTCATTTGCTTTCAGGACATGAATTGGAAAGTGCCTAGTGCCTCGTCAATGCTTGGAATTGGAGTTGTGTCAGGCCCGCCGGGAGGGCGAAGCTCCTGCTGAGCCGCGAGCCAGAGGACACGTCAACCCGCAGTTGCGGCTCGGCAGGAGCCTCGCCCTCCCGAGGGAGGCGGACCCCAAAATCAAGACTTGACGGGGCACTAGAACAACATCAGTTCACCGTCGGGAACCAATACAAACAGACCGGGGTGAGAGGACTCACGTTCACTTGACCGGAGCCTACATTGACTTCGTTCCGATCGTCACCGGCCCGGCAAGAAATATCGTGTACGGTCCCCGAGAGTACAAGCGCCTTCAGGAACTGGAATACGAACAACAGCAGGCTGAGTTGCGAGAGGAAATCGCACGAAGTGCAGGTCGGTCCTCTTGCGATCCAGCTCAATGAACTCCGGGCGCTGACGCTTCCGGCTCGATGAGCTTCGCCTCGACTACTTCACACCGAAGTTCCGCAGGACAATCCCGGCGATATCGGTGTCTTTGAGGCCGGTGGCGGGGATGCCGGAGCTGTCACTGGCGAGTAGTACACCCGAGCGGGTGCCGTCGCGATCGGGATACCCGTGGGAGCCTTTCACGAGGTTCGCGTTCAGCGGGATCGCTCGGGCGGGCATGTCGATGAACATCTCGACGGGGTCGTAGCCGGGTTTGCGGTGGATGTCGACGGTGCGGGCGAAGCTGGGGGCCTTGGCGTCGTCGAGCCACCAGTAGTAGGCGAACCACGCATCGGGCTTCGCGATCAGGACGATCTCGCCGGAGCGTTCGTGATCGAGACCGTACTGGCCGCGCTCGGCTCCGACGAGGACCTCTTCGACCTGATGATCGGCCTTCAGCAAGGCGGCGACCTTGGTCACATCAGACGGGTTCTTGACGTAAACATGGGCCACTTGGTGATCGACCATTGCCCAGGCGGCCGACTCGCCGGGGACGAGGTACTCCTGGCCGTTCTCTTCGCGGAGGTTCAGCAGGCCCGCCGCTCGGAGAATCCGGTTCGGGTATGAAACGGCGTTCACCGCGTTGATGACATACTCACTCGCCGCCAGCCACAGCGTGTCCTGGATCCCGGCCTCGGCGTACCCGTCGACGAGCTTGCCGATGCAGGCATCGAGTTCACCCAGCGAGGCAATCGCCTGTGGGCTATCCGGTCCGAATTTCTGAGCGGCGTAGTCGAGGTGCGGCAGGTAGATGTAGCTAAACCGAGGTTGAAACTTCTTGGCTCCGACCACAGCTGAGTCGACGATCCACGCGGTCGACTTGATGTTCGCCATCGGCCCCCAGAAGTTCATCAGCGGGAAATGCCCGATCGCATCGCGCAGCTCGCCATACAACTCGCTCGGCACCGTATAGCACCACAGCGATTCAGACCCGTCTGGATTGTGAATCGGGGCTGGAGTACAGATGAAGTCGGCCTTGGCTCCCTTACTATGCAGCGGGAACCAGACAGCTGAGGTGAGCGCTGGATCGTGCTCTTTCAGCGTCTGCCAAATCTGCGGAGCCTGGATGCACTCGTTCCAGGCGGTCCACATTTCGACCTCGCCCTTGTCGCGATAGAAGAACCCGTTGGCGATCACTCCGTGCTGTTCGGGGCCGACACCGGTCGTCATGTTCGCCTGCACCGGGCAGGTCATCGCGGGAAAACCGGGCGAGAGCGGCACCGTCGCTCCGCTGCTCATCAACGCGGTCAAACGTGGCATGGAGGCCAAATCAGACTGCCGGAGACCGGGGATCGACAGAAGAACAGCGGAATGATGCATGAAGGACACCACGGAACCAAAGGCACAACCAAGATCAACCAGGTTCGCGGCCCATCACGCCACCGCTGCAACCTGTTTCAGTGAGCAGATACTACTGGCTAAAAGGAAGCGACGCGACCAAGGGCGGTCTGCCCACGATCTTCTGTTCCGTGTCACGGATGTGAGTGATGGGCAAGCCCGGACCATCACTCATTTCCATGTGTGTCTGGCACGCTCGCTCCCCACATTGGCACGCCGCCCAAAGTCCCCTTAGAATGGGGAATTCAATCCGTTGCGGGGCAGGTGGCCTCGTCACGCTGGCTCCGCCGATTTCGGCCCAAGCAAAGGCTCTCTCTCGTGTTGCGAACTCGAACCTGTGGTGAACTGCGGACCTCTCATGTCGGCGAGACGGCCACGCTTTGCGGCTGGGTGGACAAGTACCGCGACCATGCGGGGATCGTGTTTATCGACTTGCGGGACCGCTACGGCAAGACGCAGATCAAGTGCGACTTGGCCGACTCGACCGACATTCAGGAACTGGCCCGCGCCCTTCGCTACGAGGATGTCATCCAAGTCACCGGTGAGGTTGTCGCCCGCCCCGCTGGCCTCGAAAACCCCAAGCTCGAAACCGGCACGGTCGAGGTGCTGTGCCGCGATTTGAAACTGCTCAACAAGAGCAAGACCCCACCGTTTGAGCCGGACGGCCAGTCGGTGCCGAACGAAGACATCCGCCTGAAGCACCGGTACATCGATCTGCGGCGACCCGCGATCCAGCAGAACATCATCCTGCGGCACAAGCTGACCAAGGTCGTCCGCGACTACTTCGACAAACTCGATTTCCTCGAAATCGAAACCCCGATGCTCGGTCGCAGCACCCCGGAAGGGGCTCGCGATTACCTCGTCCCCAGCCGCGTTCACGAAGGCACGTTCTACGCCCTGCCTCAATCGCCCCAGCTGTACAAGCAGCTGCTGATGGTCG
>JAYTCW010000073.1:0-16442 GCA_043736295.1 Planctomycetota bacterium
AAGAGCCAGCCGATCCCTTCGTACTGATACTGGAACGGCTCGAACGGCATGATCAGCTCCTGCCCCTTGAGCCAGTTTTCGAGTGGCGGCTGGAGCAGGAAGAACAACCGGTCCTGGACCGAGAGGGCATCTTGCGGCGGGCGGATCTTGGTTCGCTTGGCGGTCTCGCCTTCGACTTCTTCTTTGGTCGGCTTCTCGGGGGCGATGCGTTTGAGGGCAGTGTCGTCCTCGTCCGTTGCGGGTACCTGTGGGGCGACGGGGATCAGCTCGATCCCCGCCGGAAAGGTCAGCCCGAACGTGCGGACCTTGCCCCAGCTAGGCCGCCAACTCGGGACGAAGCCGACCGCGTTGAGCAACGCCTTCGCCTCGGCGGACACCATCGGGGGACGCTTGATCGCACTATTCATCCCGGTGATGTGGATGCCGGGAGGGGCGAGGGTGAGTGAGGTATACTGAACAAGAACCGGAGACTCTGTGACGGATTCATCCAGCATGAAGACCTCCGATACTCGCTGAACGGCAAGGCATTTCCCGAGTTCTGCCCCCTCTCCCCCACAATCGGCTCTGCTTTCTGGGAGGACTCCACTGTGGGGGAGAGGGCCGGGGTGAGGGGGCCAAAGCGAGCGACATTGACCCCTCACCCCAACCCTCTCCCCCGCAATAAGTACTAGGTAAAGGCGACATCGATCGCGGGGGAGAGGGGGCCTGAAACGTGTTGCCAGGATTGTGGTACGGCATGCCAGGGGGGACGAAGCTCTCTGCCATCCCTCTGGGATGGGGACGGTGTGTGGCAACGTCAACCGGTGGTGTCGCTGCGCTCAACCACCGGCTATGGGCTGTGACCCCTCCGGGGTCTGACCCAGGCTGACCGCTGATGGCTGAGAGCTGAGAGCTTTTCCCCCCTCTCATGCCGCCGCTCCCACACGCAGCGTCTCTTGCAGCGCCTCGCGCACACGCTCCACTGGCTCGATCAAATCCGCATCGCTGGGGAACGACTTCGCGATCTCCGTGACCACTTCTCGGTCACTCTCGAAGTCGGCATGCAGCCGCAGTTGATGAGCCCCCGCTCGGATCGTCCCCTCTTCGGCCTTCGCCGACTTCGGCAGAATCAGCGCCACGGGGAGTGAGATCACCGACCGCAAGGCCAGCATCTCTGGCTGGTCACACACGATCAACTGCGGCTTGACTTGCAACCGCTCAAACAGCGTCTTGCCAATCAACTCCGCACACACGAACGAAGTCAATGTCGGTCCGTACAGGATCTCCTGCGTCCGGTTCGGCTTGACCGGCGTCGTGCATTGAAACTCCAGCGGTCGACCCAGTTGGTTCGTCACCAGCAAGCCACCGACAAAGCCGGTGCCCGCCAAATTGACCACCCCCAGGAATCCCAGCTGCGCTTTGGGAGCCGCCTGTGCCATGAAAACCCCATCCGTGGTGGAGAAGTCATCAGTGGTCAGTGTTCAGTTCTCAGTCAGAATTACTCTGGCTGATCGCTGACGGCTGACAGCTGATGGCTCCCTATGACCTCCCCCCGCTCTGCCTTGAACGGGGAGATCACCGGGTGCATCGGTTAAGAGAGTCGCCGGACTTGAAACGACCAGTCGAGTTCGGGTCGTAGGGAGGGAATGGTTGGGCTGGCACAACTCACATCAGTATTGATGGTTATGAAAACACACTGGCACATCTCATGCCTGCTCTGGGAAAAGAGCGGCGAATGACAACGGTTGTTCGTGTCAGACGCGACGTGACAGACAGGAAAGGCCGGTCGAGTTTGCCGGGGCGGAGAAAAATAGTGAAGACGAGAGCGATAGGAGTTCCGGCGAGCCGATCGAGCCAGAAGCATCAGCGCCCGGAGTTCTGCGGCTCGGGCGGCTCCGGGCGCTGACGCTTCCGGCTCGAAAGAAGTGATGCTGACGGCTACTCCGCGTACAGCTTGTGCTGGCGAATATACATCTCGACTGGGCGGGGGGTGAGGAACCGAATGCTTTGGTGGTGGGCGATTCGGGAGCGGACCTCGCTGGCGGACACCCCCATGGCGGGCATCTCGACGGTTCGGACGGTGCGACCGGTTTGCCGCACAAGGGCCTGCAGACTCGACAAATCGGGCGACTCTCCCGCCCGGTTGACCGCGACCACTTGCGATAGCTCCAAGATCCGCGAGGGATCTTTCCACGTCGCGAACTCCGCAATCGAGTCGGCCCCCATCAGCAAAAACAACTCGCGCGTGGGGGCCGCCGTTCGCAGCTGTTCCAGCGTCTGCACGGTATAGCTCGGTCCGCCGCGTTCCATCTCGATGCGCGAGACCTTGAACTCCGGGAACCCGGAGACGGCAAACTCGACCATATCCGCCCGTGCCCGCGCAGGTGTGGTGACCCGCCCCAGCTTATGCGGCGGAGTACCCGCCGGGATGAACCACACCTCATCCAGTTGTAGCTCTTCGCGACACCGTTCCGCGAGCAGCAAGTGCCCGTAGTGAATCGGGTCAAACGTCCCGCCATAGATTCCCAGTCGCATGCCAATCCCGCCCCATTGGAGTGAGCCAAGAGAATTGTATCGGGTCAATACCGCTGTCAGTAATCCGACGCGTCAGCGAGGGTGGACTACGCAGTGATCGCTGGTCAGACGGTAATGAATTCCGCATCAAGCCGAGCCTTCCGCAGCTGGCATCGAATCGCCACGTTCTGTCAGCGTCTCTTCTCGCACCGGCTTCTCCACGAACGTTCCCGGCTTGAGTTGCGGACCGGTGCGATGGGCGTCGAGGATTTTCTGGAGGCGTTCGGAGTCCATGACCTCGACCTCGATCAGTTCCTTCGTGATCTGGTCGAGGACGGCGCGGCGGCTGCGCATGATTTCGCGGGTGGTTTCCATGCACTCGTCGACGATGCGTTTGATTTCGAGGTCGATCTCTCGCATGGTCTGTTGCGAGTGCGTCCCCTCAACGGCTTGAGTCGAGCCATACTGGAACGGCGAGCGTCGCGTGTCACTGTAGTTGACCCGGCCCATCTTGGGACTCATGCCGTATTCGGTGACCATGCGGCGGGCGGTGTCGGTGGCTCGTTCGAGGTCGTTTCTGGCTCCGGTTCCGACTTCTTGGAACGTCGCTTCCTCAGCTGCGATGCCGCCGAGCATGACGCAAATCTGGCTGACGAGTTCGGACTGCGTGATCATGTGCTTGTCATCTTCCGGACGTTGCAGCATGTAGCCGAGCGCTCCGAACCCGCGAGGGATGATCGAGATCTTATGCACCGGATCGGTGTTCGGCAGGATGCTGGCCACCAAGGCGTGGCCCGACTCATGGCAGGCCAGCCGCAGCTTCTCGTCGTCCTTGATGATGCGGCTGGTCTTCTCCAGCCCAATACTCACGCGCTCGACCGCTTCTTCCAGTTCGACCATCGTCACGGCGGATTTGTTCTTGCGAGCCGCGAGCAATGCCGCCTCGTTGACGAGGTTCTCTAGGTCGGCCCCCACGAACCCGGGAGTGATCTTGGCGAGGTTGGTCAGCTTCACATCGTCGGCCATCTTGACCCGCGTCGAGTGGACCTTGAGGATCGCCTCGCGGCCCTTGTAGTCGGGTCGGTCCACCAGCACATGGCGATCGAAACGACCCGGTCGCATGAGGGCCGGGTCGAGGGTTTCGGGCCGGTTGGTGGCCCCCATCACGATCACGCTCTGGTCGGAGGCAAACCCGTCCATCTCGACCAGCATGGCGTTCAGAGTCTGGTCCCGCTCATCGTGCCCGCCTGGCATCCCACTGCCGCGGACCTTGCCGATGGCGTCGAGTTCATCGATGAAGATGATGCTCGGGGCCTTTTCGATCGCCTGGGCAAACATGTCTCGCACGCGGGCCGCCCCGACCCCGACGAACATCTCGACGAAGTCCGAACCTGAGAGGCTGAAGAACGGCACCCCCGCCTCTCCGGCGACCGCCTTGGCCAGCAGTGTCTTCCCCGTGCCTGGCGGCCCGACCAGCAACACCCCGCGCGGGATGCGCCCGCCGAGAGCCTGGTACTTGGCAGGCGTCCGCAGGAACTCCACGACCTCGCGCAGCTCCTCCACCGCCTCATCAATCCCCGCCACCTGATCGAATGTGATCCGGGTTTCCTCGCCCTCAAACAGCTTCCCTCGGCTGCGACCAAAGGACATCGCGGTCCCTGGTCCGGTCATGCGGCGGAAGAAGAAGATCAACGCTCCCAACGTCATCGCCATCATCAAGAGCGTCATCACCGAGGACCACTCGGTGACCGGCTTTTGGCCGTGGACGGTGATTCCGGCTTTGTGCAAGGAGTCGTTGAGCTTGTCGAGCGACTGCTCGGGGAGTGCCCCAATGCTGACGTGTGACCGGGTAATGGTTTCAACGGCATCGGCAGAGGGTGATGTCGTACGCAACGGCCACGGTCTCAGACTGGTCCGCACAGGCTCGGGGCGGTCCTGGAACGTGATAAATGATCGACCGAACTGTAGCTCGTAGACGTTGTGGGAGGTGTATCGCCCCGACTCAACACCCGTTCGGAACTCGCCAAAGCTGATTTCCTCGCCGAGCCGCTGCGTGGCTAACCAGTACCAGCAAAAGGAGATCAGCACTCCCGCCAAAATCACGTACCAGAACCCCAAGCTGGAGTGCCGCTCTGGAGTGCGTTTGGGTTCGTTCGGGGTGGGCTTCTCGGGACTGGCCATGCAAACTCCGGGGACAACAACATTAACGGCGGGGGGCATGGACTCGCGAGGAACCCGTGCCCCATGCAGTCACTCTATGCCGCTCGGGAGAGTGGGTCAATCTCTGCTGACTTTTGGGGACCGGTCGGTCTGTCTTAGCCCGCCGCGCCAGCAAGGGGCTCTGGTGCGAGGCCCTTGCTGGCGCAGCGGGCTGGCATTTGGTGCAATTGGCACCCCGCAGTGGCGGTAGGCATTCCGATTCAGTGATACAACCCCTGAAGGCGCTCGTGCCCCGTCAACGCGAAGTCATGGGGTTGCGGGCTGCCAGTTCGGGAGGGCGAAGCTCCTGCTGAGCCGCGAGTCAGGGACGACGTTTTCTCGCGCGAGCGGCTCGGCAGGAGCCTCGCCCTCCCACAGGAGGCGAGCCCCCAGTTTTAGCGTGGGCGAGGCACTAGATTCTGGCCATACAGGTCTGTATGCAGCATGTCATTTCGCGACCGATATTGAGGCGTAAAACATCTCACTCCGACTCGCGTGTCAGATCCTTCGTAATGACACATCGCAAGAGTTCCGTCAGATCAAGCTCGGAGGAGCGGTCCTCGAACCGCAGTTCGATCTCGAGCGCCCACAACGGGATCCCCCGCAGGCTGGAACTGGGAATCTTGACGAGGTCCTTGTGAGTGGTCAGCAGACACTCGACCTGATGCGACTTGGCCCACTGCCCAATCGCCTCGCAATCGGCTGGCTGGTAGAGGTGATGGTCCGGGTAGACGCGAAAGCGGTCATCGGGAACGGCGACTCCACAGCCGGTCAGCGTGCGGCGGAATCCCAGCGGGTTGCCGATCCCGCAGAAGGCAGCGGCTCGTTGCAGACGCAGCTGCTCCAGGGTGCGGAACTCCCCCAAGGCGTTGATGAGTCGCGTCGGTTGGAAGGTACTCATCACCACGGGAGCGGGGGTCCAGCGGCGAATTGTATCGAGTATCCCCTGTCGAGACTCCTCATCGATTTGGTCAGTGCGTGTCAGCAACACACAGCTGGCCCGGTGGAGAGAGCGGAGTGGCTCGCGGAGCAGCCCGCGTGGGAACTGATGCCCGAAGCCCCACGGGTTGAGGCAGTCGATCAGGACTAGATCGAAGTCGCGGGCGATGCGTCGGTGCTGGAAGGCGTCGTCGAGGACGAGAACACTCGGGCGGGCGGGGGCGGTGCTGCTGGTCAGTTCGCGGGCAGCGGCCACGCGGTTGGGGTTAAGGAGATGGGGGACGCCGGGGAGAAGTTGGTCGAGGACTCGCTTCTCATCATTAGTTCCGCCCTGCCCGCCGTAGCCGCGACTGATAATGGCGGGTGTGGCCCCGAATGATTGCAAAGTGCGGACGACCCAGGCGACTGTCGGGGTCTTCCCAGTCCCGCCAGCTGTAAGGTTGCCGACGCTGATCACCGGGACCGGGAAGCGAGTTTGCGGTCGCCATCCGCGATCGAACAGCTGGTTGCGGAATGACATCGCCGCAGCGTAGAACGGCTCCAGAAGTGAGAGACCCGCACGGCAACCGGAGGCCACCAGCCCCTGGCGGCGACCGGAGACGATCTCCATCCAATGGGACACTCCGGACGGGTTCGAAGGCTGTTCACGGTCGGAACTCATGGCCGGGATGCGATCTCCATGCCGAGAGACCGCAGGAAATCGAGTGAGTAGATCCCCGTGTTATGACCGTCACTGAACCCGATGACGTAGGCATAGTTCCCTAGCGGTCGCATCCCCGAGGCCCGCAGCGGTTGTGTCTCTGCCAGTGTGAGAACCGGGAGCAAATCCCAGCTGCCGGGAGTGCTGGCTTTGGCGGGCGGAGGTGCTTGAGCACAGGTCGCACACGGGCAGCGATCGCGCAGCTCGCGCCAAGTAACGCGGTGAACTGCCCCATCGGCCCACTCGAGGGTCAGGGCCTCGGCATCTCCACGGAGATGAGACAACGCGATCATGCGAACTTCCGGGGAGAGAAACCATTTGTGATCCGGGAGACTCCGGTCGTTAGCGAGTATATCAAATCTGCAAAGCGGATTGATGTGAGAGTCTTGCCCCGCTAAAGCCCACCGGTGGCAACCGGTGGGCTTTCCACTCTTTCAATGAACAAGGAGCATGTCGAGGTCTCCCTCCACATGCTCCTTGAGTGATGTTCAGCAGGCCACCGCTGGATGCGGTCGAGCCGTTGGTCTTGGTCGCCATGCGGTCTACACGGTCACCGTGTCGTAGGTCTGGGTCGGCTGGGCCACCTTGCGATAGCCGATATCGCGGATGACTTCCAGCACTTCACTCCAGGTCGGGAACTGGCGGCCACTGCGACGTTTGTAGTCGTCCATGGCCTTCATGAACTCGACTTCATCGGGGCGGTAATCGCGCTCACAGGTCGTGGGGTCGATCTGACGACGGCGTTCGACTTTGCGACGCTCGGGGCCAGTGAATGTGGGCTCTGCGGGAGCGCGACGCTCTTTCACGGTCTGGCGACGACTGACGATCAATTCACTCGGGGCTTCCAATGTTTTGGTTGCCATCAAGACACACACCTTTCGGGGGAAAAAGGAGAACTGAATCGGCCAAGTTCCTGCTCCTTCGTGGGACTTGAGGCGATACGGAAACAGTCCGTCATGTTCATTATGAGTGCTGTTCTCCGATCAGGCGGAGTTTGAGTTTCAACACACTTGAAAAAGGAGCGTGAGGTGAATCGGTTTTAGCGATTATTCAGGTTTCGTAATCCATGATCGTTAGAGCGACACGGCAGCGAGTGGTTCCCCATTCCTGTTGCGTTATTTCGACACCAACCCGTCAGGTCTTTCCAGATTGACCTAAGTTGATGGAAGCCTCGCAGTGTGCCGCTCCCCTCCATACGTGAACTTGAGTCATGGCCCTCTCCACAATTCGACTCCCCCAGAACGGAAGCACCAACCGCGTTGAGACGGGTTGGTGCCTGACCGGCTGTCTGCCTCCGGCTCGCATGCTGTCGTCAATCATTATTGATGCCGACTCATTCATCATCGGGCGGCGACCGGGCGTCAATATGCAGGTCGCCTCCGTGCGAGTCTCGGGACGCCACGCCGAGATTCTCCGCGTCGGCGATCACCTCTTCATTCGCGATCTGGGCAGCACCAACGGCACCTTCGTCAATCGCCGCCGCGTCCGGCAGCCGACTCCGATCGGGGATGGCGACCACATTGAGATTGCGGATCTGGAATTCCGGTTGGAGTTCCACAAGTCACAAAGCGACTTGACCTTCAACATGAAGAAGACCGCCGAGTGCGTCGAGACCATGGAGTCGGACTGGGTGCTCAGCCAGTTCGAGCGACTGATTCGGGAACGCGCGGTCACTCCTTATTACCAGCCGCTCTTTTCACTCCAAGACAATTCGATCATCGGCTACGAAGCCCTCGCCCGTAGCACCGTCTCCGGCCTGGAGAATCCGGGGTTGATGTTCCAGACGGCCAAGATGGTCAGCCGCGAAGTCGAACTCTCCATCATCTGCCGTCAACGGGCGATGGAGGGGGCCACACAGCTCGCGATGGGTTCCAGAATCTTCTTGAACACCCATCCCTTGGAGTCCCCGAGTGTCGATCTAATTCCGTCGATCCATTTACTTCAGAAGAAGTACCCACATGTCCCCATTGTCGTTGAGATCCATGAAGGAGCTGTCCACGATGAGTACACGATGAGCGAGACCGCCAAGGCGATTCGCGATCTGGGAGCCGAGTTGGCTTACGATGACTTCGGAGCGGGACAGGCCCGGCTGGTGGAACTGGTCAAGATCCCGCCAGACTACCTGAAGTTTGATATGTGTCTGATTCGGAACATCGACAAGGCCGATGCCCAGCAACGGCGGATGCTCAAAATGCTGGTCGACATGGCGAATGACATTCCGACCATTACCTTGGCCGAAGGCATCGAAACCGCAGCTGAGGCGGAAGCGTGCCGCGACCTTGGGTTCCATCTGGCCCAGGGGTACTACTTCGGCAAACCCATGACTGCGGAGAATGCCGTTCTCGCTGCCGATACGCAGAAGGCCATGCGGGCTGTGCAGTAGGGCGAGCGGCCCTTGAAAACTGACCCGCCAGACTTCCGAAGGAGTGTGGTCGCCATTCTACGCAGGGTTTCAGTCCTCAGCCCCGTTCGAAAGACTCCAGCCTCAGCAGACCGCACTCCGTCGAACCGTTCACCCACTCGATTTATCCCGAAGGGATTCCAGCCAATAGCCGGTGGTGAGCGCAGCGTCACCACCGGTTCTCGGCCCCGAGCCGCCCTATCCCGAAGGGATTGCAGCCCTCCTCGCCGTTGCCCCAATCAGGTCGGCTGGAATCCCTGCGGGATACGGGAGCCTGGGGGGAACTTGAACCGGTGGTATTCGCTGCGCTCGACCACCGGCTATGGGCTGTGACCCCTGCCGGGGTGGAAGAGTGGGCGAGAATCTCACGGGATTCTGCGCAGGATGGCGACTACACTCCTTCGAAAGTCTTTGGTACACGACCTTTGGCCACTCGCCTCGGTGAGTGCGGCCCGGGCGTCCCCTCAAGGGGTGATGACCCTGAGTGGAGCCGCAAGAAACTCAAGAAACGCAAAAAGGGGGGAGACTCTTCCTTTTTTGCGTTTCTTGAGTTTTTCCCTCGGTCCCAAGCTCCGCTGGGGACTGCATCTCCCCGAAGCTCTGCATCGCCGCTTGCCAAATCGCCTCTGAGATCGAGGGGACTCTGCCATCCGCCTCTCCCTCATTCTGGCGAACGCAGCGACTTTGACCCCGATTGCTGGCGAATACCGGCCCGCTGCTGCACAATAGCGGCTCATGAGTCGCAGCTTCGCGATTCCGTGGTCACTGCCCCCTCATCCGGGGCCTTTCGGTCGAGACCTTCATGCCGCCACGCCAATCCCCGATCGGGTTCCTGCTGTTTGCAGTTTACCTGTCGCTCTATCTTGGGTTTGTAGTCATCAATGCCTTCTGGCCACAGATGATGAAGTCGACGCCGATCGCGGGCGTGAACCTGGCTGTACTGTATGGATTCGGGTTGATCGTCACTGCCATCATCATGGCCTTCTTATACGGCTTCGTCGGCAACACCGCCGGAGATGCCGACGACCAATCGTAGGATGGGCACATTTGCCCGTCCCCGACCGACGTACTGCCACCCAAACCCGCCCCGCTGGGCCACCCAGCACTGTGCCCTAACAACACGCCGAATGCCGGAAGGGACGGGCAGGATTGCCCATCCTACGATCGCTCAACCCTCATCACTCAACTCTCAACCCTCCCCCCATGCTCTACGAACCCTCAACACTCGCCGTCGTCATCTTCTGCCTCTTCGTCGGCGTGACCCTCGGCCTCAGCTTCTGGCTCGGTCGCAAGGCGAAGTCGGCCCAAAGCTACTTCGCTGCCCACGGAGAGATTCCGTGGTTCGTCAACGGCGTCGCCTTCGCCGGAGACTATCTGTCAGCAGCGTCGTTCCTCGGCATCTGCGGGATGATCGCCTTCTACGGGTACGACGGGTTCCTCTACTCGATCGGGTATCTCGCCGGGTGGATCGTGGCTTTGTTCGTGATTGCCGAGCCGATGAAGCGGCTCGGCAAGTTCACGTTCGCCGATGCCCTCGATGCCAAGTTCCAATCCCCCGGCATCAAGATCGCAGCTGGAATCAGTACGCTGGTCATCAGTCTGTTTTACCTGATCCCGCAAATGGTTGGAGCCGGGGCACTCATCAAGCCGCTGCTGGGGTTCGACCACGCGACGGGCGTCATCATCGTCGGTGTCGTGGTGATGCTAATCGTCGTCACCGCCGGGATGGTGAGTACGACGTGGGTGCAGTTCATTAAGGGGACGCTGCTGGTGCTGTTGTGTGGGGCACTTGTGCAAATGATTCTCATGAGAGGGCTAGAGACATCGTACGCACGGACTCTCAGGGAGAATGGAGGTGTCATCATCGAAGGTATCAATTTAATAGGCGACGGGCATCGTACTCATTTCGAAAAACTGTTCGGAGGTCAAGGAAATTTTGGCTTTGACGGTGAGTTGCTACCTGAGTCGGGTGGTTGGGATGTCGAGAAGTATCATCGCCATACCCGGTATAACGAAGAGGGATACAGCTTGATTCGGAAAGGTGAGTCTGGCGTGTGGGGTCGGTGCCATTTTGTCAAAGTCGTAAACAATATCACCTATGTGAATGGGATTAAGCAGGAAAAAGGCAGGAATGACCTCGCTCCTGTCGGAGAAATCATTTCCCTTCCAAATCAGCAATCCGACACTGGTCCACTTGGCCCCTTTGCCTATTTGCGTACGATTCAAGAGTCCGAAGTCGTCGTTTGGGGCAAAGAGATTGTCAAAGACGACGATGGCATCAATGTGACTGTCTATTACCCGCAGCTAAAAAAAGGCTCCGACCTGATGGTCCCCGGTGGGAGCCCGACCTTCTCGGGAATCAAGTCGGACAAGCTCATCGACAAGCTCGACTTCATCTCCTTGATGCTTGCCCTCTTCTGTGGCACGGCGTCGCTGCCCCACATTCTGATCCGGTACTACACCGTCAAGGATCAGCGCGCTGCCCGACTCAGTACCATCGTCGGCATCGCCAGTATCGGGGTGTTCTACATCTTGACCCTTTACATCGGGTTGGCTGCGATGACGAGCCGTGTCCTCGACCCCAGCAACACCAACATGGCCGCCCCGCTTCTCGCTCGCAGCTTCGGCGAATGGATGTTCGCAGCTGTCTCGGCTGTGGCGTTCACGACCGTGCTCGGTACGGTGAGCGGGCTAATTCTGGCAGCCAGTGGAGCGGTGGCTCACGACCTGATGTCGCATGGGTTCGGGGTGAAGTTGGATGACAGCGGCAAAGTCCGCGTGGCGAAAATCTCAGCGGTCGTGGTTGGTGTAATCGCGATCGGCCTCGGCATCATCTTTGAGAAGTTCAACGTGACGTTCCTAGTCGGCTGGGCGTTCAACATCGCCGCGTCGGCCAACCTGCCATCGCTGATCATGCTGCTCTTCTGGAAACGCACGACCAAACAAGGCATCATCACTGCGATCCTCGTCGGGATGTGTACCTCGCTCGGCTGGGTGCTGGTCAGCAAGGAGGCGTTCAAGGATCTGTACGGCCTCCCCGCCACCCAGGCTCTCGTCCCCTTCAGCCAACCCGGACTGGTCACGATCCCGCTGGGATTCCTGACGCTGATCGTGGTGTCACTGCTCACGCAGAAGTCGAAGGAGTCTGTCCCAAGCTCCCACTGACAAGAGAGGCAGCGAGCGGGTGGACGTCAGTCCCCCGTGTTCGAGCGACGCGACCCACCGAGCACCGGTAATTGCCCCGACAGCGTCGAGCAGCACGTTGGACTGACGTCCAACGCTCGCTGTCGCACTGTAGGATGGGCAATCCTGCCCGTCCCCGAGCGACTCACTTCCACTCGAAACCGCCCTCTTGGGTCGCCGAACACGGTGTCCTTCCGAGAACGTCGAAAGACGGAGCGGACGGGCAAATGTGCCCGTCCTACGACGCGAACTTCAACCTATGAACGACGAACCTCCACCCGCCTCGACTCCCGTCAACCCCTTCTGGAAGGCGGTTATCGCGACCAGCTTTCTGTTCGTGGCGACGACGCTCGCCATCGTCATGACGCAGTTCGGGGACCGGCAGTCGCCCGCGAACATCTTCCTGCGTAAGCATGGGGCACTGCTGGCGGCGATCGAGGTCGGAGCTGTCCTCATCAGTGGCGTGCTAGCGATGGCGATCGACCAGCGTCAGACTCGTCAGCTCTCAACACCCCTGCCCCCCCCTGCCCCAGGAGAGTCGACCGATGTGGGTTAAAATCTGTGGATGGAATGATCCCGCCATCCTTCGCGAATCGCTCGCTCTGGGAGTTCCGGATGCCATCGGCCTCAACTTCTATAAGAAATCGCCGCGTGTGGTCAACTGGCTCAAGGCCCGCGAGATGCGGCGCATGCTGCCCGCTGGCGTGGAGACCATTGGCGTCTTCGTGAATCACACGCCCGCCGAGATTCGCAAGATCGTCATTGATGTCGGCCTAAACCACATCCAGCTGCACGGGGACGAGTCGCCCGCGATTGCCTGGCTTCTGCGGGATCTGTCGATCATCCGAGTCTACCGGCTGAAGACCCCGTCGCTCGATCCGATTAAGCAAGATCTGGCCGCCCTCGCCCATCGCAGAATCCGTCCGTGGGCGTGCCTGGTCGACGCCTTCCACGACACCGATTACGGCGGGACCGGTCAGGTCGCCCCGTGGACCGCTTTGACCGAGTGGAAGGCCGAGTACCCCCGTCTGATCCTGGCGGGAGGACTAACCCCCGAGAACGTCGCCGAAGCTTGCCGCATCGTCAAACCGTTCGGAGTTGATGCCGCGAGCGGGGTCGAATCCGAGCGTGGGAAGAAGTCGCCGCAACTCGTGCAGCGATTCATTGAGGCGGCCCGCACCCCGTAGGCGATGTCGCTCCGCGACTCGCATTCCTCGCCCTCCATTCGCCGCTCCCCCCCTTTCGTCGAGTCTCCGATGCCTGCTCGCCAGTTGACTTCTGCTTGTCTCTGGAGTCTGCTGTTTCTCAGCGCAGGATGCGGGGAGACGAAGCCGCCCGCGCCATCCACCGCCCCCATTGCTGCGGCCCCGACCAGCGAGTCCATCGCCGAGATTGACCACCCTCTGACCGCCTCGGAACTGCGAGAGAAGCTCGGGGCCAAGGCGAATGCTCGATTCGAAAAGGTCGGTGGCAAGTTCATCGGTGCTGACCTCTCTGAGTCAGGGGTCTCTGACATCTCGGCACTGCGTGGACTCCCACTCAAAAGCCTCAGCCTACTGGCGAACCCGATCACAGATTTGACGCCCGTCGCCGGGATGCCGCTCGAAGTCGTGCAACTGAGGCAGACCCGGATCGCCGATCTCTCTCCACTAAAGGGGATGGCGCTGAAAGAACTCGACCTCAGCGAGACGCTGGTCACCGACCTCGCCCCGCTGACCGGAATGCAGCTCAAGCAACTCGACCTGTCACAGACGAAGGTCACCAGCCTCGCCGCTCTGGAGGGAATGCCCCTGGAGCAGTTGTGGTTCGTGAAGGCACCAGTGGAGAGTCTGGCCCCGCTGACGGGAATGTCGCTGACCACGCTCTGGTGCCGCGAGTCGCAGGTAAGCGATCTGTCCCCGCTGGTCGGGATGCCGCTGCGGGAGTTGAATCTGTGTCAGACCGGAGTCACGGATCTGGCTCCACTCCAGGGGATGTCGCTGGAGACGCTGTGGCTGCGCGACACTCGGATCAGTGATCTGACTCCGCTGATCGGGATCGATCTGGCCAGCATCGATCTGCAAGGGACCGATGTCGTCGATCTGCAAGTGGTCTCCCAGTTCCGCAATCTCAAGCGGCTGAACATCGCGGGGACGGGGATTACCGATCTGCGCCCCCTGAAAGGGTTGCTGCTGGAACGGCTGATATTCACCCCCGCGCGAATCACCGAGGGGCTGGATATCGTGCGCGAGATTCCGACCTTGCGCGAGCTGGATATCGAATTCGAAGGGATCAACCCCGCCCGCACCCCCCCCACCTTCTGGGCCGCGTACGATGCCGGGGAGTTTGCCGAGAAGAAAGGGAAACCATCACATTAGGTCCTTCATCGAGTACACTCGCAACAGGAGTCGGAGAAATGGAAGAGACCTTGCCGGTTCGAGGTTCGAGATTCAAACGTGTCGCTGCAGTGATGGCGATACTCTTTCTGGGCATGGTTGTTGGCTGGATCATGAAGCCAGCCCCCTCCACGTTCCCCAGTGTTTTCATGCCGATACTGAAAGCGTCAGCACCGGTCGCGATTGCGATCAATTTTCGTCCTGTCGTGACAACAGAAGAGCAAGTCGTGACTCGAATGTCGGGGACTGCTCATTACACGTTCACGAACTTGACCGAGTCGGCCATCAATGTGTCATTTCCTCCGACTCGTGTGTTCGGGTACTCCTCAGGCAGCCACACTCCCTCTGAAGTGATCCCCGAATTCGCAGCGGAGGAGCGGATCGTCACCATCCCCGGCGGCGAGTCCGTGCATTTTGAGGATGAACACGGGATGCAGTTTCTTGGTGATCCACGCGTGTTTCTTCGAGGCGGTCCCGGATGGATTGGCTTCGTGTTTGAACAACCAGACCAGGGGGCGACCGAAGTCCCCTTCTGCACTGGAACCGTGTTTTCGACGTACACGGTTCATCCGATACAGTAGCAGGTTGTAGTGCCCCGTCACGTCTTGGAATTCGGGTCCACCACCCTCGGGAGGGCGAGGCTCTTGCTGAGCCGCGACTGCGAGTTGACATCTCCCTTGGCTCGCGGCTCAGCAGGAGCTTCGCCCTCCCGGCAAGCAGGACTCAACCCAATTTCCAAGCCTTGACGAGGTCGTGGGGGCGAGCTTCGGGGAGGGGCTTTGTGCTTCGCGTGGGCCAAATGAGACGGACGACGGACGTCCTCGTCCATCGCTCTCCGACGCTTTCTGCACGGACGGACGAGGACGTCCGTCCTACGATTGACCCCGTAGAACCGCTTCCTGGCTCAATCGAGTCCCCTGAGGAATATGCCTTCTGAGTGTGATGCCGAAGTCTCTACTTGAACGTGATCGGCTCTCGTTGAATCACTTCGAGCAGCCTCTGCGCCGACTCCCGGACCTGCACGTCCGCGTGATTCCTGAGCTGTTCCAGTTCTGGGATCGCGGGAGTCGCCCGGGGACCGAGTTTTGTCAGGAACCGGATCGCGCGCAAGCGGACATGTCGATCGGGAGCAGTCAGTTCCCTCGCAGCTGCCGGGGCCGTTATCTGAGGTGCGGAGGACCGGCGCTGCGTAGCCTCAATGGCGGCAATGCGAACCAACGGAGAGATGTCACCGCGAGCGAGTGTGAGAGTCTCGCCCGCGACTGAGTCGTTCAAAGGCGTGTTTCCCAAACCGGTGGCGGCACGCTCGCGGGTCTGTTCGTCGGGGTGATTGAGGATCCTGGCCAGCCACTCCGTCCCGCCGACCTGGCCCAGTGCGACTGCGGCGACATCGCGGACATCATGAGAGCGGTCAGCCACCACCATCATCGCCAATCGCGAGGCGGCATCAATGGCGCGCGGACCGATCGCTCCGAGGGTGACGGCCACCGCCCGGCGGATGCGCTCCGCGCGGTCTTCGCTGTAACGAAGCAGAACCGGAACACTGCTCTGGGCGTCTCCGCGAAACAGTTCCAAGCTCTCGATGCAGGCTGCCACTCGATCAAGCTCCGCACCCGACCGCACTCGACTGAGGTCGAAACACGGCTCATGCAATCGCAGCTGATTGACCACGGTCGACAATGCCAGTGGATGAGCGCTTCCGATACGGCACAGAGCCTCGATCGACATCAGGCGGACAGTGGCATCGGCAGTTGAGTCGTTGACGATCCGGGCCAGCGTCGGGGTGGCGGGGGCGGCGACCTTGCCAAAGAGGGCGAGCGACTTGATCGACCACAGTGGCGGGGAGGTCTCGCCGTCGCCGATGGGCGAGGTCGCATAACGCTCCATCATTGGGACGGCTTTCACGGCGGGTAACCCAATCCGTCCGAGCGTCAGTGCCGCTTGCCGTCGGGTGAACCACGGGGCGGCTTCGTCGTCGACAATCTTCATCAGCCCCGGAACTGCAGCAGCGGCTTCGGGGGACTGGAGGTCTAGGGACTTAATGACCTCGCGCCACTCATCGAGCGAGCGACCTTCGTAGAGTTTCTCTACTGGCGAATGAGTCCTATCGACGAGTTCACTCGAAAGCCCGCCGGTGGCCACCGGCGGGCTT
>JAYTCW010000074.1:0-6143 GCA_043736295.1 Planctomycetota bacterium
TGTCATCGCTGATGGAAGATGACAGGCGGGAAGCCGATCCCACACCTCCCCTCCCGCCTCTCTCCTCCTCCCCTTCCTCAAGTCCCTCCGCATGCTCGCGCTGCTCGGCCCCCGACATCGATACTGCGACGGAATCGGTCGCCGGTCGTTTCTCCAGATCGGGGGACTGGCCTGCGGGGGGGGATTGACGTTGGCGGATATCGCGCGGGCAGAAGCGGTCGCGGCGTCTGAGGGACGGAAGCTGCCGTGGAAGTCGGTGATTATGGTCTACTTGTCGGGGGGGCTGCCGCACCAGGATACGTTTGACCTCAAGCCGAATGCGCCGAAGGAAATTCGCGGCGAGCTGAGCCCGATCGCGACCAACGTCCCGGGGATCGAGATCAGCGAACTGCTGCCTCAGCTCGCGAAGTGTGCCGACAAGTACGCGATCATCCGGTCGATCGTCGGTCAACGCGACGAGCACTCCAGTTTTCAGAGCGTGACCGGCTACACGATGGACGAGACGAGGCGGGATGGCCGACCGAGTTTCGGGTCGATTATTGCCCGCGTGCAGGGGCCGACCGATCCGCTGACGCCGCCGTTCATCGACCTGTTTCCGACAATGCAGCACCGCCCCTACAACAGCCCGAACGCGGGATCGCTGGGAGCCACATTCAACCCCGTTAAAGCGGACGGCGAAGACATCGCCAGCATGCGACTGCGGTACATCGAGGCCCAGCAGTTCGGCCGCCGCCGCGATTTACTGAAGCAGCTCGACGCCTTTCGCACCGCAGCGGATCGCGTGGGGGCGATGTCGCAGAACTACCAGCGGGCGTTCGATGTGCTGGCCTCGTCGAAGCTGGTTGAGGCCCTGGATGTCGAGAAGGAAGACCCGCTCGTCCGGGCTCGTTACGGCAAAGGCTCAGCAAAGCACCTCGGCGACGGAGGCCCGCTGTGGAACGATCAGCTGTTGATGGCCCGCCGACTCGTCGAGGTCGGGGTGCGTGTGGTGACAGTGGCGTATGGGTTCTGGGATACGCACGGCAACAACTTCAATCACCTCAAGCAGCACCTGCCGACGTTCGATACCGGCTTATCGGCGTTGATTGAGGATCTGTCCGCGCGGGGACTCGACAAGGATGTGCTGGTGGTGGTGTGGGGCGAGTTCGGTCGCACGCCGAAGATCAACAAGGACGCCGGACGCGACCACTGGGCTCCCGTGCAAACGGCGTTAATCGCGGGTGGCGGGATCAAGACGGGGCAAGTGATCGGCTCGACCGATGCCTCGGCAGCCTACGCCGCGACACGCCCGGTCCACTACCGCGATGTCTTGGCCACGATCTACCAGAACTTGGGGATCGACCCGCACCAGTTCGTGCGAGATGCCAAAGACCGCCCGTTTGCGATCCTGCCGGACGATGCGAGGCCAGTGCGGGAATTGGTTGGCTGAAGCGTCCGGATTTAGAACTCGCCGGAGATCAACTGACCATCGTTGCGACAACCGAGCTTTTGGTAGATGCCCTTCGGCTGCAACGGATCATCGGTCGGTTGGGAGTCGATACTGTCTTCGATCCAGCGGGCCGATCCGTCGCACAGCACGATGTGGAAGCCGTCCTTGTGCGAACTGGAGAACGAGGTCAGTCCGGCATTCGGTCGGGAGAGATGACTGGTCTCGGTGAGCGCGTCATTCTCGTGCGTAGCGGAGGTGATCCCCGGCCAGATGCCGCCGAGGCTGGTCACGCTGCGTTCGCCCACCATGATCGTGTTGGATGTCCCATCGGTGATATCTCGAATGCCAATCTTGGAGTTGGGGCCCATGATCCCGGACCGCGTCCGATTGTCATGTGGAGAGGGGATTTGACCGGGCCAGAAATCAGTGACCAGCCCCGCCGCCAGTCGTGGAAATGCGAGATGCCCAGCGTTCCCCGAGTAGTTGCTGGTCGGCCAGCCGCCCCGATTCACATTGAGGTCCGGCATCACGTCGGACGGGCAGCGGTACTGCGGGACTAATGTCATGAGGACTTTCTTCTGCTCTGGCTGCTTGATCTCCATGAAGCTGCCCGCATTGTAGTTCAGTTGGTTGTAGAGCGGTGCCTGATCCTCATAAGGCAGAATGGCCGACATCCAGCCGAATCCATTTTGTGATGAGGAGTCCCAATTGCGCACCACATACCCCGGCGGAAATGAGTTGTACGTGTCATGGTAGTTGTGGAGCGCCAGCCCCAGCATTTTGAGGTTGTTCTTGCATTGTGTCAGGCGGGCCGCTTCGCGGAACTGCATGACTGCAGGTGCCGCGTTGGCCGCCAGCAGGAGTCCCATCGCAGCTGCGACAAGCAGTTCAATCCGCGTGAAACCGGGGCGGGACAGTGTGTGAATTTGTGACATGTAAGACTCCCACGATGCAAGGGGATGTGGTGGAGAGGATTGATTCGGTAAAGACGGGAGAGGCCCAGTGCGGGTCGCTGAACTGGGGCAAGTTCCAGCTGCAGTTTCAGAAGTCTGACGACTTCTGCTACGGCAGTTCCACCAGCCGCCAGTGCTCGCGAATCCGTTCGAACTTCAGGATTGGTTCGAAGGCGGCGGGGTTGGACTGCATCTTCTCTGCCCGCGCAGAGAGCTGCTCGATCTGGGTCTGTGTCTCGGTTACCTGGTCGAAAAACCGCCAGGAGCCGCCGACCTTCTGGAAGCGTACTTCGCGCTTCGCTTCGTTTTTGTAGCGTCCAACCAGTGTGGCCGTCACGGTGTCGCCGACTGCCTTGAGAGGCAGTTTGGCGAGGGCTTCCAGATCGGCGATCATGGCGACCGCCAGAGCGGGATTCTGCTCAAACACCAGAGCGGTTTCCTGAACCAGCTCGTTCTCGCTCAACCGATCCACTTCGGACACCGGGAGCATCTGCTGAATGAAGGCGTCATACTTCTTGGCCTTGAGATCCGCGATGGCGAGTTGCAGTGCCTTGTTCACATCCCCGCCATAGCCTTTCACGGCGGTCTCCGCTGGCTTGGCCGAAGCCGTCGGAGTCGCGGGAACATCGGCAGCAGCGGGCTCGGCTGCGGGCATGAAGAGGGCATCATGGTTGGTGCCCTCCATCGTGCCGGTCTGACACTTCATCAGTTTCGACTCAAATCGCTTCAGCACAGACTTCGTGCGCCGCAGGTCGTTGGCCGCATTCGTCACCCGGTTCAGCTGTCGCAGTTTTCGGGCCACATCGATCGGGTAGTAGTCCTCAATGAACTGCTCGACCTTGTCCTCTTTGAGCAATGACAAGGCGTGTTCGATGTCTTGGAGGAGCATGGCCTGGTACTCGGCATCCGGCCCCTCCACCGGGGCCGCATCGGCTGGAGCAGCGACTGGCGGTTTCTTCGTAGCAGCCGGAACCTGGAAGTACCCACCGATGTTCGAGGTGGCGTCCAGCTGCGCCGAACCGGACGGAGTCGTCCACCAACTGCCACTCGCGATCCCAATGAATAACACAGCCACGCCACCCGCCAGCCTCTTCCCCGCCGAAGCCAGTGGGAAGCGGTTCGTTCCTTCACGATTCATCATTGAAAGACTCCAGGAATGTGGTCGTGTTCATAAGCCATCATGGGCAGTGTGCCTCAGCCGCTTTGAGATTTCAACTGAGGCCACAAGTGAGATTCAATCGCGGAGTGGCCGAGGTCGCCGCTTTGGGCGACCTCGGTGTCGGCGACTCTCAGCGGTTCGCGGGGAGGCGACTCTCGGCGACAGAACCTCTTCTGACCCCGCCACGCCAGTCGGCTGTACATTGAGCCAATCGGTGCCAACCCGCCCCCAGGCAACCATTCTCATTCCTGGGCTGGCCCCTGGGTCCCCCGCTGTCTCGATCGCAACACACTACCCAATCGCAGCGATCCCGCCTACCATCTCTGCATGCCAGCCATCGACGTTCGCCACCTGTCCAAACAATACCGCGTCTACCAGAAACGCGAGGGGATGTGGGCGTCCGTGCGGGGTCTGTTCCATCGCGAATACAAGACCATCGACGCTGTCCGCGATGTGAGCTTCACGATCGAAGAGGGAGAGATGGTCGCCTTTCTAGGCCCGAATGGAGCCGGGAAGACGACCACGCTCAAGCTGCTCTCGGGGTTGATCTTCCCGACCTCGGGCACGGCCACCGCGCTCGGCTATGTCCCCTGGGAACGCAGCTACGACTACCGGCGGCGGTTCGCTCTGGTCATGGGGCAGAAGAATCAGTTGTGGTGGGATCTGCCCGCACAGGAGTCGTTCCGGCTGCACAAAGAGATCTATGGGATCGAGACCGAACAATTCCGCCGCCGGTTGGACGAACTGGTGTCACTGCTGGAGGTCTCCCAACTCGTCGGTCGACCGGTGCGAGAGTTGTCACTCGGCGAGCGGATGCGGATGGAGTTGATCGCCTCACTACTGCACAGCCCGGACCTGCTGCTACTCGATGAGCCGACGATCGGGCTGGATGTGGTGTCGCAACGGAAAGTCCAAGAATTCCTCAAGTTCTACCAGTCGGAGCACAAGATCACGGTGCTGCTGACCAGCCACTACATGAAGGATGTCGAGGCCCTCTGCACGCGGGCCGTCGTCATCAACCAGGGGGTCATCAAGCACGATGGCCCGCTGGCCGAGATCGTCGAACGCTTCAGCAAGGACAAAGTGATCCAGCTCCAGATCGCGGGCGAGGCCCCGCCGAACCTGGAGCAGTACGGCACCGTCCTGGAGAACAAGCCCCCCCGGATCAAGCTCAAGGTCGAACGCACCCGCGTCCCCGCCACGCTCAGCGCCCTCCTGGAACGCTGCCAGATCGAGGACATCAGTGTTCAGGACCGGCCTCTGGAAGAGGTGATCGGGGAGTTCTTTACGGACACTACGACATCCCCCGTTTAACCGCGACGCGAAGTCTTCGAAGCGGAGCGTTCTTCTCGCTACCGCCCGCCGTAGTCTTGACCCCCAGGTCCGGACGAACTCCGTCCCGCTTCGACGCCCATCGACAAAACTCGCCCGGACCTGGGGGTCCAGGCTACGGGGCCACTCATGTCACTACCCCACCGCTTTCGCGTCTACTGGCTGATCCTGCAAACCTCGATGGCCGAGAGGTTCGCGTACCGGTCGGACTTCGCGCTGGGGACGCTGTTTCGGTTTCTGCCGATCATCACGCAGGTGTTCCTCTGGGGGGCGATCTTCGGCACAATGGACACGAAGTCCGATAAGCAGATCGCCGGGTACAAGTACGGCGAGATGGTCGCGTACTATCTGATGGCCATGCTCGCGCGGGCCTTCTCCAGCATGCCCGGTCTATCGAGTGGAATCGCCCGAGACATCCGCGAAGGGACGCTCAAGAAGTACCTGATCCAGCCGATCGACATGCTCGGCTATCTGTTCTGGTATCGCGTGGCTCACAAGCTGGTGTACTACATTGTCGCCACGATTCCGTTTGTGATCGTGTTCTACCTGTGCCGTGGCTACTTCCCCGGCTGGCCCGATGGGCTGACGCTGGTGGGGTTGGTGGTCGCGCTGAACATGGCGTTTCTACTCGGATTCCTAATCGAGAGTCTGCTCGGGCTGATCGCCTTTTGGTTTTTAGAGGTCAGCTCGCTGCTGTTCATCTATATGATGCTGAATTATTTCTTGTCAGGCCACATGATCCCGCTCGATTTGCTGCCGGGCTGGGTCGAGTGGTTGCCGTTCAAGTATCTGGCTTATTTCCCCTGCAAGCTGGCTTTGGGAAAGTACAGTCATGCCGAGATGGGGCGTGAGTTGCTGATCGAGGTCGCGTGGGTAGTCGCACTGCTCTGGTTCAATCGCTGGGTGTTTGCCAGGGGATTAAGACGGTACGGGGCTTACGGTGGGTAAGTGGGATAGGCTTCCACCCCGTCAGCCGAGTGTCTATGCCCCAACGTCACTGCCCCCTCTCCCCCGCGACCGATGTGGCTTTCGGAGGGGACGTATTGCGGGGGAGAGGACCGGAAGGGGGCCGGCTGCCTGGCGAACGTGATCCCTAAGAAGTCCTGCACGGCGTGGCCCAGCCGGGTGGATGAGCGTCGTTACGTCACCAGCAGGGCGGACTGATGTCCGGCGCTCGCTATCGAGCTTTCGTTGTCAGCATACTTTGACATCTCCTGTCCAAGCTGAAGCCGGGGACTGAAGCGGACGGCTCTCAAATCGTTTGTATTTT
>JAYTCW010000075.1:0-16716 GCA_043736295.1 Planctomycetota bacterium
ACCCTGGAATGGGCCTTCAGCCAAGTCACAGAACATGGCCAAACCGTCGATCGCGTGATGGTGAGACTGGGGATCGGGTGAAATGCAAAACTTCAGTCAGAAACCTGGGGTTCTCAGATACTACGAGGAAAGTCCTACAGCTCTTCTGACAGTAGCCATTCAAGGAGACCCGAAATCGACGATTTTCCAGGATGTCGTCAGTTCGATGTCCTATAAGATACCTGCACTACAGGTCACTCCCGTCTCCACGGAGCCTTCCATCTCCACACAGCGTTTGGATGTGTTAGCCCTGATCAACACTCAGCAGCATCGAATCGCGGGAGAATGGAACAAACGCGGTAAAGAATTGATGTCGCCCGTCATGGTCGCCGCGATGCTGGAACTCCCGTTCCAGGCGACGCCATCGTATGAGATGGAGATCGAGGTCGAACGGATCGGAGCGAGCGTCGAGTCGTTTAACATCGCCTTTCCGATTGACGGCAACTGGGGTATGGTCGTGCTGGATGGCTACAACGGAGCGGCTTCGGGTCTGAACCTTGTGAATGGCCAGAAAGCCCTCTTGAATCCCGACCGCTATCAGAGTCCGGTCTTTCGGTCCGGAAAGAATCAAATCAAGCTGCGCGTGACGCCGAAGACCGTCGTCGTCGAGGTCAATGGAACGACGATTGTGAACTGGGCCGGAGATCCGACAACACTGAGCATCGAATACTACTGGAAGGCCGGAGAGGGAAAAGCATTCCTTGGGACGTGGAATGCGGAGTACATCGTATCGCGGATTGACGTGCGGAGTTTGTAAGCTCAAGAGTACGTTTCGCAGGGTGGCCTCGGTGGGTGGCTTTGCACCTACCGGGGCGGCGGAGCCGGAAGCGGTGCTGGCAGCGAGAGTCTCGTCCCGGTCCACCTCTTGTGCCAAGGCACACCGGTAGGCTCCAAAGCGGGCCAAACAGTGACACCCCGCGAATTCGCCACGACATCGACCCCAACGGGGTCTCGCCCCGTAGCCCAGGGTCGGCCGCGCAGCGGAAGACCCTGGGTGATCTGGCACAAAAAAACAGATCAACCCCCACGGCACGCCTGACGCAACCCCGTGGGGGTTGGAACTCGCGTCCTCGATCACAAGCCCAGGGTTTCCCGCTGCGCGGGCAACCCTGGGCTACGGGGCGTGACCCCTTCGGGGTCGGGATACCGACGTTTAAGATGCACACACTCCAGCCCCTCAACCTCTCCCCACTGCTCTGGCCACATTCCGTTCGACCTGACCACAATACGGGACGCGAGAGACCTTTGTCTTCACCGGAATGGAAGGTTGGTCACGGATGCCTCATTTGTGCCCGCAAGTGTCAATACTCCAAGCGAATGCTCCCTCTCAACCGCACTCGGGGGGACTACTTCGCATGCTCATGACCATGCTCAGCGTGGTCTCCTGCAGGGATCGTCCCGGAGTATGGAGTGTCGCCGATGGTGATGTTGAGTTTCGCGGCTGAGGCGGCATCATCGAGATGCTCGACCAGTTCCTTGTCAATGAGGGTGAACCTTGAGGTCTGGCCTGCGGGGTTGCCCTCTTCAGGCTGGGCGGCGAGCTTGAACTGCTCAGGCGAGTCGCCGTGCTTGAGGTTGATGACCGCTTCGGTGGCAGTGGTGGTCGCGGACTTCTTGGCGGAGCTGTCGAGTAGGTAGACCGTGACGGAGCCGGTGGCGTCGTCATGAACGACCTCCGCGTGGTACTCCTCGTTCCCGAGTTCGACGAGGGCTCCGTGATGCGGGCCTTCCGAGGCGTGCCCGTGGTCGTCGTGAGCCGGGGCAACGGTCCCCGGTGGGGGAGTCGTCACCGTTCCGCCAGATGCCGGAGCAGGCGGGGCGGCGGGTGAGCAGCCAGCGGCACACAAGCCGAGAGCCGAGGCGAGTGCCAAGCTGAGTGATGTGATACGTGTCATGGGAGAGTCCTGGGAGTGGGGAATGGGGAGTAGGGGAGTGGTGAGTGGTGAGTGGTGAGTGGGGCAGTCGCGAGACAAGTTTTGGCTTACTCTCCAGCTTCGTGATCCGTCAGTGAGTATGCTTCGTCTCGAAGCCGTGACCCTTGAGCCAGCCTTGCCACTCCTCCGCAGCTGCGTGATCGGTGACATGGATCGTGACCCACATCGGGCAACGGTAAGAGATGTCGGCATGGTCGCCGTGAGCCTCGTTCTGCACCACACAGCCCAGATCCTGAAGTGACTTCGTAAACGACTTCGAGTCCTTCATCTGCGGCCCCGTCAGATGAGCGGTTTGCCAGTCAACCAGACGCAGCTGAACGGTCTCGTCGCCGTGCAGAAATGCCTCATCCATGTGAGCGTGATGGGTATCAAAGCCCGAGCCTTTCAACCAACCGTTCCACTGATCGGCCAGCTTGTGGTTGGCGACCTTCATCTCCTTCCAGGTGGTGCAGCGGTAGACGACATCGGTATGTCCGTCGTGCTGGCTCTGCTTGACTTCGCAGCCGAGATTCTTGATCGCCTGGAAGTGTTGAGCCGCCTTTTGGGCGTCGTCGAAGTGCTGTTCATGCCAGTCGGGCAATCGAAAGGCGACGACTTCGGCGTGGTCGTGACCCGCGTGGTCAGCACCCGCGTGGGTGTGTCCTTCGTGGCTGTGATCGTGTTCGGCTTCTTGAGCCGGGAGTACGTTGGGACTGGCCAAGGCCAAGCAGACCAGACAGGCCGACGAGAGAGTGATGAAGTGTGACCGTAACATGGGATGTTCCTTTTGAGAGTCGGGAGTTGAGGGACGAGAGTCTGGAGTTAGAGAGAGGGGGAGGTCTGTGAATTGTGCGAGTCCATTTCTGGCTCTCGACTTCCGACTCCCGACCCCCGACTCACCAAGTGCTCCTCTTCCAGTTCCACTTCTTCATGCGATTCCCGTACCACACGCTCGGCAGCTTTGAGGCCGAAGAGCCAGAACAGGGCCGGGTGGACGAAGAAGTCGAGCAGGGTAGAACTGATAACGCCGCCGAGGATGACGGTGGCAACCGGGTAGAGGATTTCTTTGCCGGGCTGGTCGGCAGCGAGAACGAGCGGGATCAGACCGATCCCGGCAGTGAGGGCCGTCATGAGGACGGGAGCCAAACGTTCGAGACCGGCGCGGACGATCATCTCTTTCGACCAGCTTTCGCCCTCGTACTTCACGAGGTGTAAATAGTGATTCAGCAGCAGGATTCCATTTCGCGACGCGATGCCCGCCAGCGAGATGAAGCCGACCATGGCGGCGATCGTCAGCGTCTGATGAGTGAGGACGAGTGCCGCCACAGAGCCGATGAACGCCATCGGCAGGGCGGCCATCACTTGCAATGAGAGGTTGACCGATTTAAACATCGTGAACAGCACCAGAAAGACACCCAGCATCGCCACGAGGAACAACATGCCCAAGAGGCGTGACGCTTTTTGCTGACTTTCAAACTGCCCCGCGAACTCGATGTAGTATCCTGGCGGCAGAGTCGCTTGCAGAGCTTTCAAACGTTGTTGTATGTCCTGCACAACATCCACCACGCCGCGATCCGACACGTTGCATTGGACCACGATGCGGCGGCGGACGTTCTCTCGGCTGATCGAGTTTGGCCCGCGGTGTTCATAGATCTTCGCGAGCGATTGCAACGGCACTTTACCGCCTCCGGGCAGATCAATCGTCAATCGACGCAACCCTTCGATGTCTTCACGGGCGTGCTTTTCCAGCCGCAGCACTAGATCAAATGTCCGCTGACCTTGCAGGATCTCGGAGACGGTGACACCGTTCATCGCGGTTTCAATGAAGTCGTTGACCTCCACGGCACTGATGCCGTGTAGCAGTAGCTGATCTCGATCCAGTTCGATGCGCAGCTGGGGAACGGTCGTCTGCTGTTCGACGATCAAATCTTTGACCCCTCGGATACTCTGAATGTCGGCTTTGACCTGCTCCGCTTTGTTACGGAGCATGTCGAGATCGTCACCAAATATTTTGATCCCGATCTGGGCTTTGACCCCGGAGAGCATGTGCGAGATCAGGTGCGAGATCGGCTGCTCGACGGCGGAGACGACACCGGGGATTTCTGCCATCGTCTCTCGCAGGGCCGTCAATTGGGCCTCACGATTGCGAGGCGATTTCGGGTCCAGTTCGAGGATATACTCACTCGCACTGACCGGCTCGGCATGCTCATCCAGCTCAGAACGACCAGTGCGGCGGACGAAGGCTGTGATGTCGGGATTCTGCGTCAATCGCTCTTCGATCGTCTTGTTGATCTTGATGCACTGCTCCAATGAAGTCCCCGGAGGCAGCAGCACATTCAGCTGGATCGCCCCTTCGTTGAACGGTGGGAGGAAGTCACGATCAAGCCTTGAGACACACAATCCCGCGAAGGCGACGCCGACGATCACGGCGATCAGATTAAATCGCGGGAAGGCCAGGCTGAAGCGAATGACCTTGTCGGCTCCCCACTTCAAAATGCGGAGCAGCGGACCATCCTGAGCATGAGCGGTACTCTTTTCAAAACCAAGGAACCAATATGACAGGACAGGGGTGACAGTGAGTGAGACGATCAGTGATGAGAAAATAGAGACGACATACGCGATGCCGAGCGGAGTGAAGAGGCGGCCTTCCATGCCCTCTAAGGCAAAGAGCGGGACGAACACCAGGCAGACAATCATCGTACTGAAGACGATCGAATTGCGGACCTCGGTACTGGCTCGAAAGACCACCAGCAGTGGGTTCAGCGGCACGGGTTTGAGGCGGTTCTCCTGAAGCCGACGATGGATATTCTCCACGTCGACAATGGCATCATCGACCAGTTCCCCAATCGCGACCGCCAGTCCACCCAGAGTCATCGTGTTGATCGACATCCCGGTGATCTTGAACACGATAGCTGTCATCACCAGCGACAACGGAATGGCCGTCAGTGTGATAAACGTCGTGCGGAAGTTCATCAGGAACAGGAACAGAATGATGACGACTAGAATGCCCCCATCCCGCAGAGCCTCGATGACATTGTGAATGGCGCGGTCGATGAACGAACTCTGCGAGTACATCGGAGCGATTCGGATGTCCTTCGGAAGTGCGGGACGGAGATCCTCCACCGCTGCCAAGATTCGCTCCGTAATCAGTCTCGTATCCGCTCCCGGCTGTTTGGCGATTGTGAACACGACAGACGGACCGCCGGAGAACGTGCCGTCGGGTTGCCGCATGTAAGAGCCGCTGTCGCCACGCTTACTTTGCGGTGCTTCCGCGACACGAGCGACCTGGGCCAGGGCGATGGCCCGACCACCGCGATTCGCCACGACGACCTTGTTCAGATCGTCGATGGATTGAATGCGTCCCAGCCCACGTACGAGCAGTTCATTCGGCCCTTGCTGGTCGAGATAGCCTCCCGTGGCGTTCTCATTGCTGTTCTGAAGGGCTACACGAATCTCGGCCAGCGTGACACCAAACCGAGTCAGTGATTCGGGTTCAATCAGAACCTGATACTGCTTACGACCGCCCCCCATCGTGAAGACTTGCGCCACACCGGGAATGGTCAGCAGCCGTTGCCGGATCACCCAATCCGCCTGCGTGCGGAGTTCAATCGGGTCGGTCTTGTTCCCATCACTCCACATCCCGAGCACCAGGATCTGCCCCATGATTGAAGAAATCGGAGCCAGTTGCGGACGTACTCCTTCAGGCATCCGATCGGCGACGACCGCGAGGCGTTCGGCCACAATCTGTCGATCAATATAGATGTCAGTGCCGAAGTTGAACTCGACATACACGACGGACAGTCCGATCCCCGAGGTGCTGCGGACGACTTGGACCCCGTTAGCCCCATTCAGGGCAGCTTCGAGAGGAATCGTGATTCGGGTCTCGACCTCTTCGGGAGCCAACCCAGGTGCCTCGACCATCACGACCACTCGTGGCCGGTCCAGATCGGGGAACACATCGATGGGCATCTTGAGTGCGACATATGTCCCATACCCCGTCAGGAATAGAGCCACTGCCAGCGTCAACAGGCGTTGATGAAGAGCGAAGCGGATAATGGCATTGAGCATGGTGAGTTGGGAGTCAGAGGTCGGGAGTCTGGAGTAGGGGGAAGAGGCATGTCCGCAGTCAGTTGGTGGATGGCCCCCAAGCCATCCAGACACCTATCGTGGCCGAGGCCAGCACGATGCCGAGACCGATCGCGGCTCCGAAACTCAGTTGCCAGCGTTCAGCGAACGCCAATGGGACAAAGAACGGCAGTCCCAGTGGGACCAGAATCAACGTCTCTCTCGCCATGCGGGAGAGCTGCGGCAGATTCCGGTGCTCAAACCATCCCAGAGAAAACGCCAGAATGCTGGTCAGTGGCAACGACAACAGTAACGCACCCCATCGCGGCGATCGCTGTCCGATCTGCGACACCGACACGATGATTGAGGCTGTCGCAACGGTTTTAAGGACGGTGTTCCACATGTTTGTCTCCTGAAATAATCCGGCTTAGTGCGAGTGCCCTGCATGCGGGTCAATGGCCCCCCCGGACTTGTTCTTGACAGCCATCTGCAACTGGTGTGCCCCCCGCAATGCGACCACGTCACCGGGGAACAAAGCCCCATCATTCGCTACCACCACGGAAGTCTGGTCTCGATGGAGTACATGCACGGGAATGCGGGCGAAGCGTTGTTTTCCCTTACGCTGGAACACGAACGACTCAGCTCCCTCATTCGCCACCGCATCGAGTGGTAACACGATCTGGTTAGGCAACTCTTCCACCGGAACTCGCAGTTGCAGGCGTTGCCCCGGCTTGAACCGCCAAGTGAGAAACCGTCGTCCTGCCGCGTTCTTCGTGTCGCGCAGAATCTCGTTGGGCAGGTCGACATAGAACTTCAGCGTGCGAGATTCCGGATCGATCTCGCTGGCGACGAACGAGAGTGTCAACTCATCCAGCGTCACTCCTCCAGGGAGCAGGGCTGTGATTTTCCAGGCGGCGGTGACGGCCTGGTTGATCGCCTCCACATCCTGCTCGAAGGCCAGCCCTTCGACATAGAGCTGGCTGTAGTCCGCCAGCACACACAGGAGTCCCCCCTGCTCCACCGATTGGCCCCGCTGAACGTTCAGTGATTCCACCACCAGTGGGACATTCTCCGCAGCTTTCGCCTTCTCCGGTGCTGTGGGCTGGTCACTAGCCGCCTCTTGATTCGCGATCAGAGCAATTGGTTGGAGTTTGGGCTGGCTCGTCAGCTCCAGTTCCCCGGACTCTTGCAGCGCAGAGGGGGCGGCGATGGTCAGTTCACTCAGCAGTCGTCGATCTTTCGCGATCTGATCAATCTGTCGCGCAGACAGACCATGCAATCGCAGCGCCTCGCGCTGGGCTTGCAGAAATGCTTCCAGCTTCTCTTTGGCATACTTTCGCTCGAGCAGTGACTTGCCAGAGATGGCTCCGCTTTCCGACACCGCTTGGAGCCGAATGATCTCGCGATTCTCGACATCGAGTTCGCCCAGGGACCTCACGAACTCGGTCTGCGTCTGGACCAGGTCTTCATGCGTCAACCGAATCCGGAAGAGCCGCTGTCCCGGCTCGACTGCCGATCCCTCCACGGCGGCCACCTCGGTCACGACTCCCGTCATCGGCGTCGAGATCTGCAGCAGCGTCTGCCCCGGACGCTCCACAATGATCGCCGGGACGCTGATGGTTTTGCGGAAGGTCTGGAGTTTGATCGGACGCACGGTGTCTGAGGTCAATCCAAGATTCTTCATGGCCTCGGGGGAGAGATCCAGAAACGCGGCTGCCGTCGCCGAAGCTGCCGGTGCCTCGGCATGGTCTTCATGCCCCGCCTCACCGGACGCAGCCTTCCGCTGAGTGAGGCGATCCACCAGCCCGTTGACCCCCGGCCACCAGCGGTTCCAGGTGAGCCCCGCCACGACGAGCACGATGATGGTCGCAATCGTGGGGATACGACCGGAGAGGAGGAGTGTGGCTAAGCGTTTCATGATGGGGGTGTCTTTCGGAGGCAAGTCATTCGGAAGGTCAGGCGGGCAGATCAAGTCGCTTCGGAGGCCAGTGCGGTCGTCATCAACACGACAGTCTTTCCCCAGGGTGAGACTTCGTAAGCCGCTCGTTCCCACTTCCGGTTCCCTCGCAAGGAGTGGGAAAGTGTTTCAGACGACTCCCGAAGCCGCCTGAGAACTCGCGCGATGTAGACATGAGACCTCGTGCCCTGTCACGTCTTGATTTTGGAGTTCAACCCACTCGGGAGGGCGAGGCTCCTGCCGAGCCGCTCACGCCAGTTCGCGTTTGACCCGGCTTGCGGCTCAGCAGGAGCTTCGCCCTCCCCGGCAGGCATGTTCCAAGCCTTGGACGAGGCACGAGTCTCGCGGAGCTACGCTTCGCCTAGGCGTGCCCCTTTGGCGAGCAGCAGATAAGACTCACTTCAGCAAGTTGGTTGAATTCATCTAAATACGCCAGACCTGTAGGACCGCGCAGCGTACACCCGCAGTCTCAAATACAGGACCAGAATCTTGTGGGGTCAGCGTGCAGGTGAGATTCTGCGGCAGGTCGGCACGGGAGTCCATGACAAGCGCGAGAGACAGTTCCAATTGCTGGGGAAACTGCCACGTTTTCGTGAGCAAGAAGTGGCAATCGTCCTCGTCGCATTGATGGTGGTGCGGCACCTGCTCTTGGTCAGCGGGAGATTGTGTTGGCGTGTGATGATGTGAGCAAGTGTGGTGTCGACCATGCGAATGAGTCGCTTGAATTCGACTCGACTCCTGACGTTCACCGTGGGAACCAAACTGGCAATCCGTCACCACATGTGTATGTCCATGATGCCAGCAACAACCCAGAATGCTGTGGAGCAGCATCACGGTGAGCATTGCGGCATGCACAAAACGGAACACGAGACGGACCTTCGGGCGGGAGATGTCAAACTCGATAGAGTCTCCTCCACCAGTTTGATCGACACAAGATCAACCTGCCGGGGAATCGATCGAAATCCACAATCGACACAACTGCAGCTCTCATGCCAAATTCTTTCGCATCAGACTCTCGCTGAGTTCTGCTTCACAAGGCGTTTGATCGATAGAGTTTCCGATAGACCAAGGCAATGATCATGCCGGAAGCCTTGAATCGTTCCGAGTACAGCTTGAATCGCCTCGACGACGATTCAGACCGGTCGTTGCCCTAGACCAATTCTCCGTCGCTCCCAAGCCAGAGACTGCCTCGGCCGGTGATGAGCGGCAACTTGAATCGCTCGTACTTGTGGCCGGTGGGACGCCGCCGTAACATGAGCCCCTTCCCGGATCGGATTCCTGCCCAGCGCTGGAACCCCGATCCGTCTTCGTTTCGCTCGTTCAGCAAGGTTCGGCTGCTATGCCGCGTGTGTTTGTCAATCAGTTGGCCGATGGCTCCCCCGTCGACGAGGTGTTCCTCCTCGCTGATCGCCAGCTTCGTGCCAATCGCCATGCCGAGACGTATCTCCTGGCCCAGCTGCGGGATAAGACCGGCCAAGTCAGCGGACTCCTCTGGAATGTCACCGAAAGCTCCATCGCCCAACTCCAGGTCGGCGACTATGTGAAGGTCAAGGGCAAGATCCAGCTGTTCCAGGGCAACCTGCAGCTCATCATGAACCGGATTGAGAAAGCCCCGACGGAGGGGCTGAACCAGGCCGATTTCGTGCAGGAGACCTCGGTCAACTCGACCCGGCTACTGGCCCGGCTGAAGGAGATTCTGCTGAGCATCGACGACGCTCCGCTGCGGACCTTGATGGAGTGCTTCCTCGACGACGAGGAGTTCATGGCCCGGCTGGCCCAGGCTCCGGCGGGGATTCGGTTGCACCATGCGTATGCGGGCGGGTTGCTGGAACATATTGTGAATCTGCTGGAAACGATCACGCGGATTGCGGATCTGTACCCCAAGGTCGACTCGCGACTGCTGCTGGCCGGGGCGTTCCTGCACGACATTGGCAAGGTGCGGGAGCTGGAGTTCGACGCGGTGTTTGGCTACACCGATGAGGGCCAACTGATCGGCCACCTGGTCCAAGGGGTCGAGATGGTGAACGAGCATCTTCCGGAGGCCGAGCGGCGGCTGGGGTATACGTTCCCAAAGGAGACTCTGCTGCGGGTTAAGCACATGCTGCTGAGCCACCACGGGTCGTACGAATTCGGCAGCCCGAAGCTGCCGATGACGCCTGAAGCGATTGCTCTGCATCATCTGGATAATCTGGATGCCAAGGTCAACGAATATACGACGTTGATTACCAGCGATCCGAACTCGCAATCGACCTGGACGCCGTATCAGGCCACAATGCAGCGTAAGATCTTCAAGGGCGGAGGCTGAACCGCTCGATGAATGGCCTTGTCTGGTCATGAGTGACCCGACTGAGACTTCCGAACTCTTCGGAGACTTCGGAAGTCTGGCCGCTCGCCCAACTCTGTTCTGGTGGCCCGCAGGAGGGTGGCCGCTTTCCCTTCTTGTCCTTTTGCCCAGTCAGGAACCACAGCGATGCGACACCTGACCTCGCTGTTCGATGTGTCGACCGACCAAGTGCGTGAGCTTCTCACCCTGGCCCGCGAGCTGAAATCCCAGCTCCGCCGGGGTGAACGCCCCCAGCTGCTGGCCGGACACGTCCTGACCCAGGTGTTCGAGAAGCCCTCGCTCCGGACTCGCATGAGCTTCGACGCGGCGATGATGCAACTGGGCGGCAGCAGCATTTTCCTGTCGCGGAAGGATGCCGGGCTGGAGGGGCGCGAGGCGGTGTCGGATGTGGCCCGTGTGATTGGCGGCTACTCGGATGTGATTGCGCTGCGGACCTACAAGCAGTCGTTGGTCGAGGACTTCGCCCGCTGGTCGGGGAAGCCGGTGATTAACGGGTTGTCGAATGATTGCCATCCGTGCCAAGCCCTGGCCGATGCCCAGACGATTGAAGAGGCGTTCGGCACGTTCGCGGGTTTGCGAGTGGCTTACATCGGCGATGGCAACAACGTCGCCGTCTCGCTGGCGGAGGTGTGCGGTCACCTCGGGATGAGTTTTGCGATTGGGACACCGCCGGAGTACGAGTTCCCCCGCCCCTTCGTGGAGCGGCTCAAGCAGCGTTTCCCCCAGCTGGAACTGCTGGAGACGAACGACCCGCACTTGGCTGCGAAGCACGCCGATGTGGTCTACACCGATGTGTGGGCCAGCATGGGTCAGGAAGACGAGAAGGAGGCCCGGCAGAAGGACTTCGTGGGGTTCCAGGTCGACGCTGCCCTGATGAAGACCGCGAACCGCAAGGCCCGCTTCATGCACTGCCTCCCCGCTCGCCGGGGCCAGGAAGTGACCGACGAGGTCATGGACGGCCCGCAGAGTCTGTGCTTCCCGCAAGCCGAGAACCGCATGCACCTCGCCAAAGCGGCCCTCGTCTGGTCCCTGCGATAGTTCCGCGTAGCCACGTTCGCCAGAACGTGGGCGCGTGGAACTAGCACCCGAGTACAGGGACAGACTTCCGAAGTCTCTGAAGACTTCGGAAGTCTGCGAGCATTCTCGAACGCGAACACCCAGACACCCACCTTCTGGCGAATGTAGCTACCAGATGCCCGACGACACCCGCCATCTCGAACTCACCCACATCGCGATCGACCCGGCTGCGACCCTCGAGCGCGTACGCTCACACCAAGCCGGAGCAGTGGTGCTGTTCCTCGGCACGGTCCGCGAGATGACCGACGGCAAGCAAACCGCCTCCCTCGACTACGAGGCGTACCCCGAGATGGCCCTGCGGCAACTCGGCACCCTGCTCGACGAAGCCCAGACCCGTTGGCCGATCGTCCGCGCCGCCGTCATACACCGCCTCGGACACCTCGACCTCGGCGACATTGCAGTCGGTGTCGCCCTCAGCTGTCCCCATCGCCGCGAGGCTTTCGAAGCGGGGCTATGGGTCATGGATCGGATTAAGGAAGTGGTCCCGATCTGGAAGAAAGAACACTGGGCCGACGGCAGTACCGAATGGGTTCATCCACCAACTGATCAGCGTCCGACATAAATCGGATGGTTCTTGTCGAGAGTCCCGCACGACTCACCTCAACTATTTCCGTACGCTGCGTTCATTTTCGAGGATAGAAAAGCCTCAGTTCCCTGAAGCGGCGGGGCTTCTCAGGTGGGGAAGATATCGTGACACACACTGCGGAGAGGAACTGGTCCCAAACAATTTCTCGATGTGTTGAGAACGGAAGATCGCCCAGAAAGCTCAAGGGCTTCAGCAGGAACCCTTCGCGTTCTGGGTGACCATCTGTTCAAATACCTCTGCGCAAATGAGGGAAGTTGTTTTGCACCATGTCCTCAGTGGTCTCCATGCGTGTGGCATCCCGTTGTCCCTGCGACTCAGTGATGAGGACTCCCCATGCTCCGTCCGTGGCGTGTATTCTGTTGTGTGTTGCTGTGCGTGCTGTCGATCAGTGGGGCGTCGCCGGGGGAGGTCGCCGCAGACCTGCCCGCTTTGAAGCACGACTGTCTCGTCGGGATGAAGCGGGCTGCGGAGTATTTCCGCTCCAAAGTCGCTGTCCGAGGTGGGTATGTCTATTACTACTCGCTCGACCTCCAAACACGCTGGGGCGAGGGGCGGGCGACTGCTGACCAAATCTGGGTCCAACCGCCGGGGACACCGACGGTTGGAATGGCGTACTTGCGGGCGTATGAAGCGACACAGGACCAGTTCTATCTGGATGCTGCGACGGAAACGGCGGAGTCCCTACTCGATGGCCAGTTGAAATCGGGCGGCTGGCAAGCGGCCATTGATTTCGACCCGCAAGGCAAACTCTCGGGCCAGTACCGCCACGGCAAGGGGCGCGGCAAAGACAACTCATCGCTGGATGACAACAAGACTCAGTCGGCGCTGTTGTTCCTGATGCAGTGCGACCGTGCCCACAAATTCCAACATGCCGCGATCCATGAGGCGGTCGAGTATGCCATCAAAGGACTGCTCGCCGCCCAGTTTCCCAATGGAGCCTTCCCCCAGGTCTGGTCCGGACCCGCCCCGCAGCACCCGGTCCTCCAGGCAAGCTACCCCGACTACGACTGGAAGACCGAACACCGGGACAAGGAGTATTGGAACCTCTATACCCTCAATGACGACTTGGCCGGAGACATGGCTCGCACGCTCTTGGCCGCACACGATATCTACAAAGATGATCGCACGAGCCAGGCTCTCCGCAAACTGGGTGACTTCCTGATCCTCGCCCAACTGCCCGAGCCGCAACCGGCGTGGGCGCAGCAGTACACGGTCGACATGCACCCCGCCTGGGCGCGGAAGTTCGAGCCACCCGCGATCACCGGGCACGAGTCACAGGACGCCATCGCCACACTCATGCTCGTCTATCGCCACACTCGCGATGCGAAATACCTCGAACCGATTCCGAGGGCGCTGAAATACCTGAAGTCATCGCTTCTGCCCGATGGCCAGACCGCCCGGTTCTATGAGCTGAAGTCCAACAAGCCGCTTTACATGAACAAAGAGTACGTGCTCACCTACGATGACAGCGATGTCCCGAGTCACTACGGGTGGAAGCAGAGGTCGAAGCTCGCCAAGCTGGAGCAAGAGTACGAAGCAACCAAGGCCGGCACTTGGGCTCCGCCGAAACCAAAAAAGGCGTCCTCACTCGCTCAAGAGGCCCGCGCCACGCTGGACCAACTCGACGCCGAGGGTCGCTGGGTCAGCGGCGTGACTGGCGACCGCCTCACCGGTCAACCGAAGTTCGGTGATGTGCGGATCTATTTGTCGAGCGAGGTGTTCAGCGATCACTTGGAAGAGTTAGCGATGTTCATCGAAGCGTCCGCGCCGTGAGTGGAATCGTTTAGCCGCGAGCGGTATATGATTTTCGGCTCGGGTTGGCCGGGGAGATAGAGGGCCAACCCGCCCGCTTTGTCGTTCACTCGCACGACACCATCCGGCATCCCCCGGCTGGCATGGTCGAGGATTGCTTCCAGCGACTGCACAGCAGCCACCACTTGGCGATCGGCGGCGAGGTCGTTGTAGGCCAGCGATCGCGCGGCATGCAGCCTCTCCGGACGCGAAGCAGCCGGTCCACCCCATTCGACGCGGGCGACCTCGCGAATGAACCGTTCCAACACCTCGATCCCATACCCTCGCTGCGCCCGCTCTCCCCACGGCTCGACAAACGAGCCGTTATAGTGTGTGTTGATCGTGATCTTCACCTCATGCGGGGTCTTCCCCTCGACGGTGCATTCGATCCCCCGACGACGCGAGTGGCCGTTCCAGACGCCGTTGTCGAAGCGGAATTGGACCTCCTGTTCGACATAGCCGGGAAAGTTGTCCGGGTTGACCCACGAGGTATGGATGTCGAACGCAGCTTCGCGCCCGTCGGCATATTCATAGATCAACCGCAACTGGTTGCTGTCCCACGTCGGTCCACTCGCCGCCCCGACGATCCCCCGCTGGCCAGTCGCCATGACTGTCTTGAGTCGACCCCCAAACGTGAAGTCGATCAGCTTGATGTAATGCACCGCCACATAGGTCCCCGGATTCCGCCCGCGGATCCACTCGGCAAACTGCCCCCCCGAGATCGACTTCGGCTCCAGCAATGTGCAATACCCATTGTTCACATGTTGCAACACCCCGTCCTGCACAAACGTCCGCAGCTTCTTATGGTCCGGGTCGAGCAGCTTGTGGTACACGACTTTCGCGAGCAGGCCCTTCGCCTCAGCCAGGCTGACCAATTCATCGAGTTGGGCCAGATCGAGGACGCTCGGCTTCTCGATCAGGACATGCACACCCGCCGAGAGGATTGCCTTGGCCGCGTCGAAATGTCGATCATCCGGTGTCGCGACACAGGCGACATCGACCCCAGCCTTCAACATCTGAGCCACCGAGTCAGCCCCGGCATAGGACGCGAACGCACCGATCTTGGATCCCGCCGACTCGCGGTAAGCCTCCGCTCGGCTTCCGGTCCGCGTGGCGACTGCCGAGAGCGGAACGTCGATGTCGCCGAAGCTGCGTTCGTAGAGTCCCTCGCGATGGACTCGCTCAAAAAATGGGCGGTAAGTCTCGTCGAAGATCATTCCCATGCCGACCATACCGGTACGCAGGGTGCGGGGCGAGTCATTCATGGGGGGCTTTCCTGAAATCTCTTCAGCATCTCATCGAACGATCTCTGAGTATTCCGCTTGCCGAGAGGATATTCAAGCATTGGTCGTCCCCTTGCCAGGTCGATCGCCCTGGCTCCGCTGTCCATCAGAGACTCTCGGCAATCATCCTGCAATGGTCGACCAATGACTGTGGCCGGTTTGACTCGCCCTCAAAGGCTAACTGGCCCGACCCGATGATCTCAAAAAACCTGACGCATCAATCAGCGGCGCAAGCTCTGTCCCCCGCATCGTCCGCAGCAGGATCGGCGTCGTCATGACAGTGGTCACGAGAGCCATGATGACCAGCATGCAGTAGACGCTGTCCGGGATCACTCCGAGGTCTTTGCCGACGTTGATGACCACCAGTTCCACCAGACCGCGAGTGTTCATCATGACCCCGATACAGGCTGCCTCGCGCGGGCGACTGCCGGTCCACCACGCGGCCAAGCCACAGCCTCCGAACTTCCCCACAATCGCGGTCAGCAAGACTAACCCGCATAGCCCCCACAACAACGGTGTTCCCAACGTCCCGATGTCGGTCCTCGAACCGGTATAGGCAAAGAAAATCGGCAGGAAGAACGCCGTCACGAAGTCCTTGAACTTGCGGTTCACGGCGTCTCGAAACTCATGTTCCTCGGACAGGATCGCCCCCAGCACGAACGCCCCGAAGATTGCAAAGATGCCGATCAGATTGGTGATGATCGAACAGCCAAAGATGACCGCCAGCAGGATCGCCATATTGTTCAGGCTGAGTTCTTTCTGCTCATTTTGCATGGCACTGGTCACCCACTTTCGCAGCAGCGGTCTCAACAGAAAAATCATTCCCACGCTGAATAATACGGTCTCGACCAGCATGATACTGGCCTGACCCCAGTCGATCCCACTTCCGCCGGATACACGCGACTTCACCATCCCCGCCACGGTCGCCAATAGAATCCAACCGATCGCATCATTCACAGCTGCGGCACTGATCGTGAGTGATCCAATCTTTGATCGAGTAATGCCCATCTCCATCATGATCCGGCCTAGGACGGGGATGGCGGTGATCGACATGGCGGTTCCGAGGAACAGCTGAAAGCCAAGCTTGTCAATTCCCTGCCCCACTTGCGAATGGAGGATCTCTGCCACGAAGAACCCCAAGGCGAAAGGGAACACCACTCCAATCACGGACACGGCAATCGCCGATTTCCCGCTGACCTTCAAGTGTTTGAAGTCGAACTCCATGCCAATTAAAAACAGAAGGAGGATGAGTCCGAACTGACTGAAGGAGGTCAGGATCCAGCGGAAGAGTTGATCGGAGACGACGAGCGGAACGCCCTCCAGAGACGGATGGAAAACCGAGTGAAACAAATCTGGGGCCAGCTTCCCGAGGACGGACGGTCCGATGATCAGACCGGCGGCAATCTCGCCCACCGTGCCGGGCTGTCCCATCCACCGAAACACGGTGGCGAAGACACGGGCGACGAGAATGATCAAAGCGATTTGCCACAACAGCGGCAGCAACACCGCCTCGACGTGCAGTCCCTTGAGAGCGATGGCGCTTTGCAGGGCCCACCACTCCGCAGTGGGGCCGGTCGAGGTCTGGGCTGCGATCAGGAAGTCATGTAGCATGCTCGGGGACTCGATAGATTCGTGCGGAAATGACTGTCGACTTTCGCTCC
>JAYTCW010000076.1:0-15704 GCA_043736295.1 Planctomycetota bacterium
GTCGCTGTTTGATACGGCACGCGGGCATGGGCCAGTCTCGCGGCGCGTGGCCATCGTCAGTGTGCTGGTCGGGATCGCCATCCTCTGTGGCCTAGCACCGATTCAGCCAACGGCTTCGGAAGCCAAGCCGGTAGAGGTCGGTTCGACATTTGAGAAGGCGTTCCAAGCGACCGTCGACATTACCACCGAAAAGGAGCCGAGCAACGCGAGCGTGTTATTTCAGACGGGGCGCTCCAAGATCAACGGCATGGGTTCGGGCATCATCATCGATGCACGCGGCTACATCGTCACGGCCTATCACGTCATCGATGGTGTGAAGTCGATTCAAGTCACCTTGCATGATGGCACCGTCCTTCCGGCCAGTGTCGTCGGCCATGACCCGGTACACGATCTGGCGATGCTGAAAGTCCATCCGCCTCAGCCGCTCATCGTGATGCCCGAACAGCACACAGCCCCCGTCAAGGTGACTGATGAAGTGACGGCGATTGGCAACCCGTATGGGTGGAAGCACACGGTCTCGCGCGGGATCATCAGCGGGATGGGCCGCGATGTCGAATTGAGTGAGACCCAGAACTATAAGAACCTGATCCAAATCGACATCCCCCTCAATCCGGGGAGCAGTGGGGGGCCGCTGCTCAATGCCAAAGGCGAAGCCATCGGCATTAACATCGCCATCCGAGCCGGTGCCCAGAGAATCGGCTTCGCGATCCCCATCCAAGACGCCCGCAAGGTCTACGCCGGGCTGCTGGGACATGCCTCGCATACCAAAGGCCCCGCAGCCTTGGAGCAGATCGCGATCCTGAAGCCGGTCTTTAGCGAGGCGAAACGCGGGATTCAGATTGGTGCCGCGTTCTCCAAATTGGAGAGACCGGTCGCGATCGGAGAACGGATTCTGATAGGCTTGTTCCTTCGAAATGTGGGGGACAAAGAGGTCACATTCCAAATCAATCCCGACTTCATGGCTGATCCGCCAACCGTAACCAACGAGCGGGGCGAGAGGATGCCGATCTCTGAGCTGCTCACAGACTTTATGAAGTTCCCACAGACGATAACACTCAAGCCGGGCGAGGCAATTGTGGTTGGCTCGCCTGGTTTGGGGCTGGGACAGACGCCGCAGGCACCGAGCTTCACATTACCAGTCGTGGGCAAGTACAAGGTCGAGTACACCCTTGGGATGTTCTGGAACGCCAGTGACCCGAAGAAGTCCTGGAGTGAACACCTCACCGCTGTCCCACTGGAGTTTGAAGTCGCCGCCGGCAAGGCCGGGGCCTTGGAAGCTCGCGTCCTCGCCAGCCAGGCCGCAGCATCCGTGGAGGTCTCCGAGAAATCGAACTCAACGGAGACTTCCGAGTCCCCTGAAATGGAGCCAGCACCGGTGGAACAAGCTAAAGCTGCGCCCAAAGATGGCGCTGTCATTCCCCTCGACAAGGCCGTCTGGTGGGGCGAGGCGGTCGACGGGCTGGAGCCGGGGTTTTGGCTGACGGAGACGGGGGAACCTCGCAACTTGCGGGTGCCGATGGACTCGTTGGTGAAGTACCGCGTGGTGGTTCGCAACACGACGGACAAGGAGATCGAGTTTCTGGTGCGGCTGTTGCCGTTTGACGGAATGGATGTCCCGTACCTGATCCCCAGTAGCCAGCTCGATGCCAAAGGGAAGCTCGTCGCCCCTCAGCCCGCGAAGGAGTATCAGGCTCGGGGAGCTGCGAATGTCGGATTGGGGATCAACCCGGCTTACATCGTTACGCTGGCTGCGGGCGAATCGGCACTGGTCCCCGGCGAATTCGGGCTGCATGTGGGGAAGGCTTCGGACGAGCATTATCCGCAGATGGCGAACTTTGTTCCGGGGACACATTGGATCGTCCAGCCGCTGCTGGTACATCCACTCGCCGACAAAGAGAGGGCCGAGTTGAATCGGCTGCTGGGAGAGTTTCAGGTCATCAAGATTGATCGCGATGGGAAGACTCGCATGGAGCCGGTCGTTCGTGTGGGAGCACCCGATAACTCGAAGGGGAAGTTCGCCTACGCCAAATACCACCTCGAAGTCGGCACCCTCGATGCCTCGGCGGATCGCAATGCCAAGTCGGCGATCTGGGGCGAAGTCGAGCAGGGGATGCAGTGCGGCATCCGCATCCTGAACCCGCAGCCCAGCTACCAGACCGGCGACACGCTGGAGGCGGAAGTTCTGTGGCGAAACACCAGCGAGGCGGTCATCTCGACTTCGCTGCCCCAACAGCTTGACCTCTACCCTTCGATTGAGGACAGCGAGGGGCACCACCCGCAGATCGACTTCGGAGCCCGGTTCCGTCTGAGACCTCCGACGCACGACTTCCAACCCGGCGAAGTCCGCTCACTCGGTGTTACCAAGGTCACGCTGGTGGCGCAGGGAACACCCGGCCCGAAAGACAACAAGGAACCGGGCCACATCACGCTGGAGCCGGGGAAATACAAGCTCAGCGCCAGCGGCGGCGTGGGGAACATCAGTCCTCGGAGCGGAAAGTATGAGTTCACGGTAGCTGAACCGAGGGCACCTCAGCCGCCAGTCGCTCTCCCCAACACGATCACCGGTCAGATCGTCAACGACAAGCAGGAAGGGATCGCCGGGGCCGATGTGGCGCTGGTTGCTTTCGACATCGTTCAGGGACAGCTGGAGCGACAAGGGCATGTGATTGCCACGACCATCGCTGATCCACTCGGGAACTACTCGCTGAAGTTGCCTGATGAGGAAGCGGACCGGAAGAAGTTCGGAGCTGTGTGGGCCAAGGCCGAAGGTCATGTGGCGGCCCGCAGCAACTGGTCAACGGTCATCGCAGCTCTCCCGGAACGGAAGGCGGTGCTCACACTGGCGGCGACAGAAGGAACTCATGTGCGGGTTGTCGATTCGACCGGGAAGCCACTGCGGGGGGCGAAGCTCGTGCCGGTTTTAGTCGGCGTTCCTCAGGGCGTCGGCTATCCGCTCCCCAAAGAGTGGGAAGAGCAGTCGACCGGGACTAGCGATGCCGAGGGGAAGGCCCATCTGCCGCATGTTGACGCCGAGGCCATGAAGGGGCTGGATATTGTCCCGCCGGGTGACATGGGGATGTTGCGGTATGGTCAGAACCACTTCTTGAACATCCGCCCCAAGAAAGAAGGGGATCAGCACTTCGAGTTCCAACTGTCGGAGACTGGTTCGGTCACAGGGCAACTGGTGGTGTCACCCGGCTCCACGCTGCCGAAAGATCTGAAGATCACGCTGGAGTCATACATCAAACCACATTCCCTCAGTCAGGCGGTCATCACTGTCCCAGTGGATGCCGATGGGAAGTTTCACGTCGACAAATTGGCAGCTGGCTGGCTCTTTGTCCCAGCGTTCCTGCCAGCCGATCAGCCGCTCCGGGCCGATGTTGCTGGTCGGATTGAAGTGAAAGCCAATGAGGAGCTGCAGCTGAGAATCCCGGTGGCTCCCGGTATCAAAATCCATGGGCAGGTCCGGAAGTCCGACACTCAGGAGGGCGTTCCAAACTATTCTGTCAGCGTGATCTACGGCCAGGCGGTCAGCAATCTCAACCCGGGATTTGCATGGCTCAAGTATGAGGTCCCGACCGACGGGAATGGGCAGTTTGAGTGCCGCGTGCCGCCGGGGCCGATCAACGTCAACACGTCCCATTATGTGGATGGATACTCTTCAGCGTTCTCCTGGCTGCCGGATGAACGTCGTGGACATTGGGGAGGAATGCGGTTCGTCGTGCCCGCTGAGGAGTCGTTCGATCTGGGTATTCTCGAACTCACCCGCAGCGTCGACATTCAGGGGCAAGTCGTCAACTTGAAGAATGAACCATTGGTTGATTGGAGTGTCTTTGGCTATCCAAACATCCCCGGCTTCACTCAATCGGGAACCATGAACTCGATGGCTGGTGTTCATACGGACAAGGAGGGGAACTTTACCGGCAGTTACCGGCAGACTTACCCACCCGCGTACTGGAAGGTCTCACAGCGAGTCTGGAAGACGAAGTACGAATTCGATGACCACAAGTATGCAGCCAAGGTGATCTCGCGGAAGCCGCTCGTGCTGCAAGTCGATACGACGAAGGAACTCAGCGGCGACGGGGACGAGAGCATCCCCATCGACCCCGAAGCACCGGTCTCCCCAGCGACGCCAGCGGCACCCACAAAGAGCGAGACGACCCAACCCGCTCCCAATATCCCGCAGACTCGACCGAATGTTCGCCGAGCACCAACGCGGGCCGAACCTCGCCCAGTCGTGGATATGAAACGGGAACTGCTTCAACGACTGGTCCGAGGAGGCAAGATCTCGTCCGAGAGTTTGAACGCCATGATCACGCTGGTCAGCTCCGAAGGAGCGTACGATCGGGAATTCATCTCGGTCTTACTCGCCGAGTTCGACAAAAGCTGTGGGCCAGATTCCAGGTGGTCGAAGCGAAACCTGCTGGCGGTGCTGACGAAGATCCTGGAGATCCATGGTTCCTCCCGCTGGCAAGAACCTGAGTCAGGGCCAGACGCTCTACGTCAGGCCATCATCCCCGATCCGAAAGTGTTGTCACAGCTCAGCTCAGAGATCCTCAATCACTTGATCACGCAGGGACGAAAGGCCGATCGATCAGACATCGACGCCTTCGTGTTCGCACTGCGGCAGGCACACCACGCGGACGGAAAAGAGTTTCTGCGAGATGTGCTGCAGAACCCGGAAGTCAACGCGGACCCCTTGGAGACTCCACCTGCCGTTCAGGCTGGCAAGTGGGCCGACAATCTGGGCGGCAGCTGGAGAGAAGCGAAATTTCACGCAGCTGTTGGATTGGCTGAGCTGGGAGAGTCTGTGGGAGTCGAGTGGCTCATCGAGCATGCTCGACCCACTAAATTTGGCCTGGGAGCCAGCCTGTTCCAACTGCAGCATTCCCGAGATCCCGATGGCTTCATGCAGGTCAGTTGTCGCCATTCGTTGATTGACCTGTTCGGGTTGAAGCCCACTGCGGAGTTCGCTCAGCTGGAGGGGTGGTGGAAATCCAACCAGGGGCAGTTCCACCCGAGGCCGGTGGCTCTGGGACGGGCTCTTCAGCCTCCTTCCGCCGAACTGCCACAGTCAGAACAGAAGCCAGCACCTCCCGGTCCACTTCCACCACAACCCGTGGGGCAAGCACTACCCGAACTCCCCAATGTGAGCTGGCAGGGGGATGAAGTCACCCCGGAGCAGATCGCCAAGCTGGCGGGAAAAAAGTGGGGGACCGTCACGCTGACCAAGGACAAGTACAACGGAGCGATCATCGAAGGCTTGCGTCACGCGACTTCGATTCGGACTCTGCGTCTGTACGGCAACGATCTGGCTGGGCAAACGTCCAGACTGCATCACATTGCGGGGCTGACCGAACTGGAGATCGGCACGTCGTTGAACGCTCTCGACATGGACGCCATCGGGAGGCTGACCGATCTCACCTCACTCAGCCTGCCGCAAGAACTGACCGTCAACGTCTTGGGAGCTCGGGAAATTGCCCGGCTCGTGAATCTGCGATCACTCAAACTCTATCTGGTGAACATCGACGACACTGCGTTTGCCGAACTGCGAACGCTCACGAAGCTGGAGGCACTCGACCTGACCCACACCAGAATCACCGATGCGGGGCTTTCGGTCCTCGTGAACATGCCCCAGCTGCGCACGCTCGAGCTCGACCGTTTCTCGTTCGCGACGCAGCAGTTGACGGATGCCTGCTTGCCAGTGGTCTGCCAGTTGCAGAAGCTGGAGCGGCTGTCTCTGTCGGGTGAGATCAGTGACGAGGGGCTGAAACTGGTGGCCCGATTGCCAAACCTGAAGTCGCTGTGGCTGCTGAATGCCAACAAGATCACGGGAGAGGGGCTGGCCGCTCTGGAGCACTCCACGGTCGAGAGCCTGCTGCTGTCACCCGAGCACGTCGGTGAAGCGGGACTGGCGCACTTGAAGAAGTGCAAGGCGCTCAAGCACATTCAGGTCAACGGCCAATTCAACGGATTGGGAGAATTCGAGCGGTGGCAGCAAGCCATCCCCGATGTGGATTGGATGTTTATCGACCCGTGAACGGACACCGAGAGAACTTCTGTCAGTAACGCCGCGTTAGGACTCGTCAGGCAATCACTTGCCGGGAGTGTCGTCTTTCGCTTCGCGAAAGAACGCCCTTTCGCGGAGCGAAAGGCGACTATGTGACAGTGGATTTTCGAACGATCCTCAGCATAAGAATCGCCTCCGCACAAAGCTGAGCCCTAAGTGGCCCCTTGGCCTGAAGTGCTGCGCGCACGCGGAGACGGTTCGCGGTCGTTCATGACAAAGTGTACGGTGTCCATGAGATCCGGTCCTGCACCCTCACTGGTGCGTCAGCACGTCCAGCTGACGCGGGGTCAGCTGGCCCCAGCTGGGCGGCATGAGGTTCGCATTGGGGACACTGCTGGAGAGGATGGCACTGAGTCCATCAGATGTAGCGGGGGCGAGTTTGGCTTGCCAGTTTTGGGTGCTGGCGGTCCATTCGCCGGGCCAGCCATCGAAATAGCTGATGAAATAGGGTTCGCCCGTTTGAGGGTCGTAGTGCCACTCGCCCCACGGGCAGCAGGTAAAGCGGTGCCGGGGCAGGAAGAGATGCACCTGCGCGAATGCCATGGCGGGAGCCTGCCGGGCGTTGGGGTTGCGAAACATGATTGAGGCAGTCGAACCCGGATGCAGTCGGTACGAGACGGCCACAAACATCAGATCTTGTTCCAGCTCGCGACGAACAGGGGACGGGGATCGCAGGATGAGCGGGAGGTTGGTGTTGACGAACTCGGCGTCGAGCAGCAACCGCAGCGGTCGCTGGGCTCTTGCCACCAGTTGATTGGCAAGGGCCTGATCCCCACTGGCCAGATCGAGGGCCCACGGATGAAGGTAATGGTTGACGAGCTGGCTGCGCTCGCGGCGACCACGGGCGAGTGCGGCGTCCGGGTCGGCGAGATAGATCGCGTCTTGTCCCAGCGGGCTCGGGTCGATCACGGGCAACGTCCGAGTTCGCGGGTCATCCTCCCAGCCCGATCCAATGGCCTGGCCCGCTGTGGTCCAAAGCTGAACCAGCAGTGGGCCTTGCGGACCGTCCGGATTATTGGCGGCGTTCGGGCCCCTCCATTGTCCGTTGGCGCGGGCCACATCGCGGGTGACTTGATCAGCCAGGTCGGGAATCTCCTGCACGACATCACGACGAAAGGCAGGGATCGGTCGATCGGGCGGCAACTGCCCCGACTCGCCGTTGAGGATTAGTTCAAAGAACGGGAGGACCAACTGCACCAAGGGCGAATTCTCCAGGGCCGTCCCCTGCGCCCCCCGCATCACGGCCACTCCCGCCAAGAGATCGGCCTCCAACTGATTGGCAAAAGCAATCGCGTTCATGCCTCGCGCCAGGATGCCCACGCCGCTTTGGCCCGCAGCGTCAGCTGCGTTTTGCAGGCGGACTTTCGAGTCGAGTTGCTGAGCCGAATTCAGCAGCCACAGCAGCAGCCAAGTGCAGCCGAGTATGACAAAGACCGTCAGCAAGCTAATGACGCCAGACTCGTCGGAGTGGAGCCGGGTCAGCCGTGTGGAGCACGTTTTTAACGTGCTGCGGATAGGGAGCCACGGGCACGTAGGAAACGTGCCCCACAGTCGAAGTCGCATGGGTCACTCCTCCCGCCATGGATAGTGGATGGGGCGGTTCGATTGCAGCCCGGCCAGGCTGAGCGTCACCGACCCGATGACCGGCACACGGTCGAGCCGTCCCGAACCCGGCCAGTTCGCGGCGAGATCGTTAGGTACTCGCCCCCAGGTCGCATTCTGAAAGAGCCAGCGTCCGGGGCCGGGAACCAGCGAGACCTCATGCATGACGACGGCAGTGACCGCCTCATCCCATCCCGCCTCGTAATCGTTGTGAGGCACGACCGGGTGACCAATCGGATTGTAGGTCGGCGTCAAACGCGGCTGGCCGAGAAACGCCAGACGGACCCGGGTGTTGGCGGCGGAGTAGCTCCAGCGGTTGCTGGTGGCGAGCCGCCAACGCGCCAGTCGTGGATCATTCGTCAGATTCTGAAACGCCAGAAAGGCGTCGACCGACTCGTCGACATCTCCGCCTGTGGCTCGCGGGCCATTCACCGACCGAGCGGGCGAGATCGAGACGCAGGCTTGCACCGCCGCTGCGTGAATCTCTCGAAACTTGCGGGAGTTCTGACGCCTCTCGACAGTGAGGTCGATCGGCTGCCCTCGGACAATTGGGGCGTTAATCTCGTTCTCCGTGGAAGCATCCTGGCCACGATCGAAGTCTTCGTCCTCAACCCACGCGGGAACCCAGACCACTGCCGAACGGGCGGCCGCGAACGCCGCGTACTGCACCGTCATCACTCCCAGCAGCACTTGGCACAACTGGACCAGTAGCAGGATCGTCCCAACAAAAAACGGCAGCGTCAGTACTAGGGCCAGACTCTGAACGCCTCCCTCTTCGCAATCGTCCAGTCCTCGCAGACGCGAGTGCAGACGATGCCAAGGAGTGGAAGCGGGCTGCGACATGGGAACTGAACCGGTTGTGTACGATCCGCCATCGAGACGTGTAACTGATACAACCCTTGTCAACCTGACAAGTCGGTTGAACGCTCCTGCATCGTAACGAATAGAACAGCTGTGGCGATGGTAAGTCAGGCAGAATCTGCGGTTGTGACGAGTTGTGAGCCTTGAACGGGTCGTAAGGGAAGCAGACGGCATGCCAAATGCTTCGTAAGCGAACGGTCACGAGGGACAGTGCCACTATTCCCACACAGAGCAGGAGGCTTTCTCTGCCCACGGGCGTCTGCCGTCCCGAAAGTCGTGATGCGATGAGCGAAGCCACTGTTGCCACCGTTTATACCACAGGTGATGTCGCCCGGATTTGCCAGGTGGCCCCGCGAACCGTCAGTAAGTGGTTCGACACCGGTCGTCTCAAGGGGTATCGCATCCCCGGCTCGCTCGATCGCCGCATCCCCCGTGACGGCCTGGTCGAGTTCATGCGGTCCCATGGCATGCCGCTCGGTGAACTCGGAACGGTGCAGGGGGGCAAGGTGCTGATTATCGGCATGCCCGCCGCCGAACAGGCGATTGTGGAGAAGCTGTTGCTGGCCTCGGGGATGACGACGATCTCGGCGGCGAATGCGTTCGAGGCGGGAGCCTTGGCGATGGAGCAGCGTCCGCAATGCGTGGTGATCGATGTGTCGATCGGAACGAACGAGGCACGGATGATCGCCAACTACTTTAAGAGTGCCGGTCGTGATGCCATGACCCGCGTGGTGGGACTGGTCTCGGATGACGAGAGCGCTGATTCGTCGACTGCCAATACTTACGATGAGAAGTTTCGTCGCCCCTTCGACCCCGCCTTGCTGGCCGTGCGGGTGAAGTCGCTCGCGGAAAAGGTTCTGGCGTAGATTCACGGGTCCGTGGACCACTTGCCGCACGAAGCGGCCAGCAATAATTTCTCGTAGCCTGGACCCCTAGGTCCGGGGCGGTACGGACCTGGGGGTCCGTTCTACTGGTCAACCATCACTGACTACCCGCCTTACCCCTTCATCGCCTGCTGCAACTGGTCCCACTGCCTTTGACCCGTAGCCAGCACCAGCTCATCCGGCCCGATGTCGGTCGGCGTATATCCCGGATGTCGGCCCGCCTTATAGGGGTCGTTGCGGCGGGTGTTGTAGGAGCCGATGAGCGCCCAGCGGGGGTGTTCGCTGTGGTTCTGGTCCGAGCGGTGCAGCAGGTTGGCATGGAACAACACCGCGTCCCCCGGCTCCATCTCGACGTACACCAACTCGAACCGCGCGAGCGCCGCGTTGACTCGCTCCATGTCAGCACCGGTCTGGTCGCCGGTCTTAAGGTGCTCGATCCGCCCGATGTGGTGCGATCCCTTCAGCACCTGTAAACAGCCGTTCTCTGGCGTCGCCCGGTCGATCCCGATCAGGCAGCTCCCCATGTCCGGCAGCAGGCATCCATTGTTGTACCAATAGCCGTAATCCTGGTGCCATTCCCACGCCCCGCCCACGCGCGGCTCCTTGAGAATCAGCTTGTGGTGGTAGTGATACACCTCGCCATTTAAGAACGACGCCATCGCCGACATGATCCGTCGGCTGCGAGCGATGGCGCTGTAGATGTCGTCGGTGAGTTCGTTGCGAACAGAGAGAGTGATCACGGCTCCCTTCGCGTCCTCGCGACCGTAGGCGGTCTCGGCGAGGTGCTTGTCCGCGCGGGCCACGCGGCTGAGGAGGTCGACTTCCTCAGGAGTCAGCAGGTTGCGGACGATCACGTACCCATCTTCGCGGAAGCGGACGACATCGGAGACGGTGGCACGGTAGAAGCTCATCGGGTGGCTTTCGTCGGAGGACGCAACTGATCTCGCTGCAATGTATCGCGATCCGCCGGTGGTCGGAATCCCTGCTCCCGAGGTTCCCATTCCTGGCGTGTTCACCAGGCGATATCAATGCACTTGACCCAAGATCACCACGCTCACTTCACACGGTAAACTTCAAACAGGATCACACCTGACTGACCTTGGGCTGCGGATTGCTGGAGTTCGGGTGCCCAGCGGAGAATTTCCGCTTGCTTCTCCGGAGCAAGAGACTCCAGCTGAATCAGCTGTTGTCGATGATCGCGGACCAGCACACCTGAATCCACCAGGGATTGGAACCGCGCGGGATGGACGAAATCGGTGTACTTATAGGTCGTCCGGTATCGCAGGATCTCGCTCCAGTTGACCACGACATGCGTGATCCCGCGTGCGTGCCAGCTGTCGCGGATCTCCTTCGCGGGACGGAGCGGTTGATGAGCGGCGGGAGTGTTCGGCTGGGCGGAGCTGCAGTCACGTTCGAAGATCGAGTGATCGAAAACCGTGTTGTATTCATACGGGAACGCGGCATCAAACATCTCGGCCTCACCGACGAGCAGGACCTTGTCAGTCGGGGCGATTGGCAGGCTCTCGACCAGGGCGATCGTGGGCGTCTTGGTCAGTTCGCGGAGTGACTGCATCTCCATCAGGTACGAGTTGTTTCCGCCGAGGGGACTCGTGGCCAGAGCGAGGTTGAATACGACCACAGAGAAGACGGGGAGCGCGATCACTCCCCGCAGGACGGCATATACCTCCCACGAGCGGTTCGGCATAAACTCTTCGACCGACTCCCAGAGCGCTGCCAGACCCGCCCCCGCCAGCAGACTGAGCAGCGGCAGCATCGGCACCCAGAACCGGTCGATCCGGTGCGTGAGGAATTGCCACGTGAAGAACAGCCACAGCGAGTAGGCCACCGCGAGGAGCAGGACGCGAGTGCCATTCGTAGCGTGGGCTTTAGCCCACGCGTCATTTGAAGCGACGATTTCGCGTGGGCTAAAGCCCACGCTACGGCTTGATCGCCAGATCGCGAACGCTGCGGCCACCGCCAATGAGAGATACAATGCCGACTGCCAGTCGCTCCCCAGGAACACATCCCACAGTCGGTCGCGTGTGTCTCGGGCCACCCAGCCGACTCCCGTAATGTCCTTCAGCGGGAGCGGGTGCCCGGCCTTCCACTTGGCATTCGAGGCTTCGTCCCAGTCGGCCCCGCCGAAGATCGAATAGAGCAGCGGGTAGACGGGGTTTCCAGTCTCGTACAGGTTCTTGCCGAGCCACGGGCCAAAGGTCGCGAGTACGCCAGCCGTGTAGAACAGCGCGAGGCGAATTGTAGGACGGGCACATTTGCCCGTCCGTCCTTCTTGCGAATCAACAACAAGACGGACGGGCAAAAGTGCCCGTCCTACGACGAGCGCTCCCAGCGGGATCACCACCGTCAGCACCGCTGGGTACTTACACCCCGCAGCTGCCCCGGCGAGGAGACCGGTGAGCAATGTCCAGCGGCGGGCGGACCGGGGGTCGGTCGCTTCGATCACTCGTAATGCCCCAAAGAACGTCGCGAAGAGGAAGCAGGCCAGCCCCCCCTCGGCATACGCGATGATCGAGATGCGATAGATCCAAGGGCAGGTCAAATGCACCAGCACCGCGAACCAACCGGCAGTCGTCCCCAGCCAGCGTCGGGCGGCCACAAAGAGTCCCAGTGCGGTCAGCGGGGCGAAGGCAGCCAGCACCGCCTGCCCGGCCAATGCCCCTCGAAACCAGTCGCCTCGTAGCACCATCCCCGAGAGACAAAGCATTTCGGTCAGGAACGGAAAGCTCGTGTAGACGTTATGCGGCAGCATCTCGACCCGCCCGAGCTGGTAAAACTCCTTGGCCCCTTCAAGGTGGTACTCCTTCACATCGAAATCGTTTGGCGGCTGAAGCGATCCGAGGAGCATTGCGAGCAGGAAGGGAACGATCACAATGACACAGGCGATGCCCAGACCGGACCACATCGATGTCGCGGGGCGCGTACTCTTGTCACCTTTCTGTCTCGCCTTCCAGCCTCTTACCACCGAGTAGAAAACTGGCCCCAACCCCAGACACCAAAACACTGCCGGTGACAACACTCCGCACAGCCCCAGCAACAGCGTCAGCGTTCCCCACACAGCGATCCCGGTGATGAGCGACCAGTAGAGCCGCTCCAGTTTTGTACAACCGGATGGGAGCACGTCATCCGCTCTTGGCAACCGCTGCGGGCTGGACAGGAGAAGTCCGAACATCAACCTCCCCCACCCCCAGGCGAACACGAGGATCAGTGCAGCGATCCCCAACTCTGGGAGTCGTTCCGGGAAAAACTGCCATCCCGAGGGACGAGCCGGTTCGTCCGGATTCAGAGTCGGAGAGAGGTATTCCCCCAGCAGTTCCGGAATCGCAATCCACAGATCACGCCGACTGTAGTCCGAATTATTCTGCAACGTCTCCAAAGAGAACCACTTAATCCCACGGTAAAGTGCCGCGACAGCGACCACCCAGCCGATCGCCAGCTTCAAGGGGTGGTGGCTGGTCGGAGGAGTGACGAGTGGTGTCATGTGAGCCAATGAGGCGGGGTGATACGGACGATCAGTCCACCCGCTCAGTGGCAGGTGGCCACTTCGGTGACGGGGTGAAATGCGACGTAATCAAGGTTAGCTCGGAGGCGACTCTCGACGCAAGAACCTCGGCGGGTGACTGTTCTCGGAGAGGCACTTGTCGGCCTAACGCGGAATGCCGCGTCGCGCCCCCAGGCTCGTCCCCGTCGCCACCAGCATGCGAATCCGCTCGACCGACTCGCGCAGCTGGGAGAGCTCCTGCGACTGCTGCCGGGCGACGCGGCAGGCTTGCTCCAGTTGAGGGAACAGTCCCCCGGCCAGTCGCACGTCGACGAGCTGAGCGGCGAGCCCCTGGATCTCGCGCTGGAGCCCGCTGCGAAGTCTTCGTAGAAAGAGCATCAACAGCACACCGGTCCACAGCACCCAGAAGATCGCAGCGGGCATGTAAAAGTCGGTCGAGAGCAGTGGCTTGTCTTGCAGGAACGAATCATGGAAAAAGTTCCGACCGATACGGTACAGCACGAAGCCCATGTAGGAGAGGAACCACAGTTCATACCACCCGCGCACCCACCAGCGGGAGTTCTTTGCGGCGAGGACGTGAATCAGCTCATCCGTTTTCTGGCTGGCATCGCCGAGGAACTGCGTCTCGATCCGCGCAGCTTGCTCCCGCAATTGGTCAAGTGATGAGGAGGGCAGCAGCGACCGGTCAAATCCCGCGCTGCGGACGTGCCCCTCAATGATGAGTTCCGTCTCGCGCAGGAGTGAGTCATCGAGCCCGAGTGAGGAGGCCCGTTGCAACCCCTCTTCCGCGCTCTGTCGTTCGGCCCGCTCGCGCAGCATGCGGAAGCCGTGGACCGCTCCGATGACGGCCATCTGAGCGGTGCTTCGCGCGCGGGTCAGGCTCAGTGACATCAAGATGGAACCGAGCCCGTGGTAGGCCCGCAGCACCGCTGAGAAGGGACTCAGCCCCCAGTTCTCAACCACCGCCTCGACCAGTCGGCGCTCCCACAACCCCCGACTCGCCCCCAGATCTTTGCACAGCTGTTGCGTCATCCGCTTAGCCAGCTGGCCGCGCTGATCGAGCAGCATACGTTCGAGGGTCGACAGTTCCGGCTCGGCGGCGGTCAGCGGAGCCTGGCAGCGGTCGATCGCCTCGGAGAGCAGATCGACCACATTGGCCCTGCGGATGCGCACGCGCGAGGATCTCCCCAATTCCCGCATGAGCAGGTCGACCAGCCGCCCCATTTCACCAGTCGGACGCTGGCCCGACTGGTGCTCGCGGAATGCCAGTTGTGAGTCGACGAAGAAAATCTCCGGCTCGGCAAAGGTGGCTGCGAGCTGGCGGCTCCAGTCATGGCGGATGTCCTCGTCGAGGTCGGCGTGCGTCTGGATAAAGATCACACGGCAACCACTGGCCGCTTGCGCAAGTTCCGTGGTGACTCGGGCGGAGCGGTACTTCTGCTGTGTCGAGACATAGAGCAACACGTCGCAGAACGGCAGCAGCGAGTGGAGCAACGCGAGGTTGCTGCCGGGAGTTTCGGTCTCGTTCGTGTCGGGGTCGGGGCAGTCGACGATCACCAAATCGCGGACCAGATCGGAGTCGCTACGCACGAGTTCGCAGGACTCCAGCGGCAGTCGGATCTGCGTCACATCGGTCTTCGTGTGACAGATCACGATCGGCTGGCGAGTCGTGGGGCGTTGCCGACCGGCCTGGGTCACGTCCGCTCCGACGAGGGCGTTGACCAGTGAACTCTTCCCTGTCCCCGTCCCGCCGAATGTGGCGACCACGAGCGGAGCCTCTAACCGAATCCGCAACGAATCGGTGCGGGCCAGTACACGTCGCAGCAGTCCCTGAGCCTGCACCGCTGGGTGCCACGGCGACGCAGACTCGGTCCAGACGCGAGCCTGACGCAGCAAATGATCCACCTGCGAGAGCAGTTCCATTTGGTTCAGATCGACATCAGACATACCAGAAGCGATCCATGAGGGGGCCGGGAGACGTGTGAGACTTCACAGACTGACCTCATGGTTGTGCCGTCTCGCGACTCAATCGTCAAGCCCTGAATGGATCGCCACTCCACGTCGACCCGCAAATCCTCATCAACCAGTGGTCCCGAGTTGCGTCGCTGCTTCCCGTGTGCCACGATGTCGACTAGGGATCGGTGATCGATCCCACGACAGAGGACTGACCAATGGTGTTTGGCGAAGAGGTGACGCGGCGGGACTGGCTCGCGGCGACGGTGGTGGGTTTGGCCGGGGCGACACTCGTCCCGCACACACACGCGGAGACGAACGTGGCGAAATCGAATTCAGGGCCGTTTCGGGTCTGCTTCAATACCAGCACCATTCGAGGGCAGAAGCTGTCGGTCGATAAGCAGATCGCGGTGGCCTCCGAAGCGGGGTACGACGGGATCGAGCCGTGGATCGGCGATCTGCGGGCCTTCGTTGAGGGGGGCGGCAAGCTGACCGACCTCCGCAAGCAGCTCGATGATGCGAACCTGCAAGTCGAGAGCGCGATCGGGTTCACGAAGTGGATCATCGATGATGAGGCGACCCGCAAGTCCGGACTCGAAGAGCTGAAGCGGGACATGGAGATGATCAGCACCTTGGGCGGCAAGTTCATGGCCGCTCCGCCGATCGGAGCGCACGAGGCGAGTGCTCCGGTCCTCGACCTGCGCGTGGTGGCCGAGCGGTATCGCGCCGCCCTTGAGGTCGGCGTGCAACAGGGCGTGACCCCCATGGCCGAAGTCTGGGGGTTCTCCAAGAACCTCTCGCGGCTGGCCGAAAC
>JAYTCW010000077.1:0-5035 GCA_043736295.1 Planctomycetota bacterium
CGCTGAACTGTTCGACGAGGAACGTGTCCGTCTCGGTCAATCGCCGCAGTTGTTCCGGATCGCCGTTGTGGTGGGACAGACCGTGGCGGGCCTGGGAGATGCCAATGTCCGGGATCGCCCCGCCGTTCGACTCGCTGCAAATCATGCAGGTGATGACGCGGGTGGAGTCGGTCCTGAGCGCCAGCACCATCAGTTCATTGAACAGGCTGTAGTATTCCCGGACTCGCGTCAGTTCGACCTTGCGCGTCAGGCGGGCCTCGTCGGCGGGTTCGATCTTGGGCTTGGGGATATTCAGCCACGACTCGGCCCGCTCGGTGCGGACCTCGACTTGGCGCACAGCGGTGAGGTATTCGTCGAGCTTGGTGCGGTCCTCGCTGCCCAGCTTCTGGTTGACGCGCTGGGCGTCCTCGGCCACGACATCCAGGATGCTGCCGCGCCGGCTGAGGCGGCGAAGAATCTCGCCCTTGCTCTCCCTCTCGACACCGAACAGCATGTTGAAGATCGTGCGAGTGTTCCGCTCTGCCGGAATCTGAATCCCATCCCGTGACCAGGCCAGCGAGTGCCCCTCAATGGCCAGCTCCAGCGAGGCGAATCGCGTGGATTGTCCCTGCACTTCGGCCATCAACTGATCCGCCGAAACCGTGTTGCGGAACGCCCCGCCATCGCCGGGCACGTTGGCACCAGTGAGCCACACCTTGTCACAGTTGTGGTGTTTGCCCAGGACCAGCGGGTGATGCAAGCCGCTGATCGGCGTGACATCGGCGCGGTGTCGCTCCAGAGATTGGAGCGGCTTGGAGAACTCGAACTCTTTCCCCGCTTTCTCGATCTGCCAGGTCAGCGTGTTGACCCCGTTCGGGATGTACAGGAAGACGCTGCGTTTAGGCTTCGTCGGCGTCGGCAGCCCACTGGCAGCCGCCGAACTCGGGGTGGCCATGCAGTCCAGCAGCGGCAGCGCGAGCGAGACGCCCATGCCGCGCAGCAATTGCCGTCGGCTCATTTTCCATCGATTGGCGTTGACGTTGCTCATAGGGGGCTTCCTGTGTGGGGGAGAGTCGTCTTTCGCTCCGCGAAAGACCGGCCTTTCGCGGAGCGAAAGGCGACAAGGGACTACCCTTCGAACCGTCGGTAGAGGGAGTCGCCGGGTTTCAATCGAGCCTTGATCGGATTCTCAACAATGTATTGTCTCAGGTAGTCGTACTGAACGGAACTGCGAACGAGATGGTCGAACGGCTCTTGCTGCCAGAACTTGCCTTTTCCACCCGTGGCTTGATTGATTCGAAATGCGGTGTAGTGCAGCCACGAGTCACATTGCACCATAATGCTTTCAGCGGTCGCGAAGACCGCCAACAAATGCACGTGATTGGGCATGACGATGAAGTCACCCATTCGATATCGATCACCGTCAAAGTGCAACAACGAATCCGCGACGATCTGAGCGAGGTTCGGTTGTTTCAGCAGGCATTGGCCTTGGCACGTATCCAGAAAGTCTTCTCGGCAACGATCAAATTGCGTCTGGAATTCAGCCCGTTCCTTGTGGTGAAGTGTCGGTACAACATCAGACCAATGTCCGAGATGGCCATAGCCGCGTAGCCGGAGCCACTCCCGCTTCTCTCGCTCCCAGAGTTCGATGACTTTGCGAGGTATAGAGTCCGCTGTGCGAAACGTGATGAACACCACAGCACCGGCTTGGGACCAGTGGGGGCGGAGATTCTCGTAGATCTGAGTGTCGGCCTTTGGGTCGAAGGCTTCGCCGAGCATGAAGGAAGTCTCCCGTGATGGTTGTCAGAGTCGTCTTTCGCTCCGCGAAAGACCGGCCTTTCGCGGAGCGAAAGGCGACTCTCCTGCACTCATCGCTTCTGGAACAGCTCGGAAACCACGAACGCCTCGACCAGATCGCGGAGGCGGTAGTCCTGCTCGCGGCTGGCCTTGGCAATCGCCGCCAGATCGGCGCGATCGTCGAACGACAGGCTGCGACGCAGGCCATAGGTGGCGAGCTTCTCGATGAAGGCGGTGTTGAACGAGTCGACATCGGCGACCAGCAGTTGCCGAAACTCCTCCGGAGTTTGGTAGGTGCGGCCATCGGGGAGTTGGCCGCTGGGGTTCACCACCGGATTCTCGCCGGTGCCTTCGACGACCTCATGCGTCCGCCAGCGTCCGATGGCGTCGTAGTTTTCAAAGGCCAATCCGTACGGGTCAATCTTGCTGTGGCACGATGCACAGCGGGAGTCATGGATGTGCGCCTCCAGCTTCATCCGCAGAGTCGCCTTGGGTGAGTCGACCGGGTTGGGAGCAATGGGATCGACATTGGCGGGCGGCGGCGGCGGTGACTTGCCGAAGATCGCTTCCGACACCCACTTGCCGCGATGAACCGGACGATGCCGCGTGCCATCGGAGGTCTGCGACAGGATCGCAGCCTGCGTCAACAACCCGCCTCGGTGACTCTCCGGGGACAACGCCACTCGCTGGAACTGCGAACCGGCCACATCCGGCAATCCGTAAAACTGAGCCAGCCGCGAATTGACCATCGTCCAGTCGGAATGCAGGAACTCACGCAACGTCAGATTGCGCTGCAGCACTTCGCCGAAGAACGCGGTTGTCTCGCCGACCATGCTCGTTTCCAAGGACTCGTCGTAATCGGGATAGAGCTTCTGATCCGGCGGAAACATGCCGACCTTCCGCAGGTGTAACCACTGCGACGCAAACGATGAACTGAATCGCTCGGAGCGAGGATCGGCCAACAAACGTTGCACTTGTCGCCCGAGTTCGGCCTTGTCACGGAGCTTTCCCTGTTCGGCCAGAGCGAACAACTCATTGTCCGGCATCGTGCTCCACAACAGGTAGGACAAGCGACAGGCGATCTCCCAATCGTTGAGCGTCTGGCGATTCGCGGACTCGTCCCCCTCCGTGACGAACAGGAAACTCTTCGAACACAGGATCGCCAGCATACCCGCCTTGACCGCATCCGGGAACTTTTCCCTCGCAGCCAGTTCGGCTTTGACGATGCTGAGATAGCTGTCGAGTTCTCCCTCTTGGACGGGACGCCGGAACGCGCGTCGAGCCAGATGGGCGAGTCCAGCGCGGACCTGATCCAGATTCCCCTCGTCCGCAGGCCAGTATTCGTCACGCCGCCGCTGTTCCTCTGCGGTGATCAACGGACCACGCCAGGAGACGGAGTCGAGAATCAGGAACGAATATCGCGGGCGGCCCTGCTCGTCGGTCAGCTTCATTTGCCAGGGAGTCCGACCGTGCTTGGTGCTGACGAACGGGATGTTGGAATGGCGATTCGAGCGAAAGTTGTTGGACGAGCCGGGCACATTATTGAGTACGTCGATACTCGGTCCCCCCTTCGGCAAATGGGCACGAAAGGTCACAGTGATCGGCTGGTCTTCAGGGGCGATGATGTCCTGCTCAAACAGCACGCGATCGAGTGATTTTTCGTATACCTGCAAGCGTGGGGAGCGGCCGTTTTTCGGCTTCAGTCCACTCAGCGTGTAACTGATTTCATAGATCCCCGCCTCGGGCAGAGCGCCCGGCGACGAACCGCGAAAGATATCTCGGGACCACATTTCGAACCGCACTTTGTCCAGCAGCCCCAACTCCCGCAACCGCTCGCGATGCGTCTCATCAATCTCGTTCTCGGGCACGGCGCGCTTGGAGAACTCCAGAAACACGGGCTTCTTCCCCGGATAGGCCTCCGCCAGAATCACCTCCGCAGCTGCCAGATACTTTTCGATGTTGGACGGCGACAGTGTGAGGACCGAGCCAATCCGCTCGAAGCCACGCCACTCGGGATCCTCAAGGAATCCCCCCGGGTCGGTGGCATCGAAGTGAACCCCGATCAGATCCTGCATCGTGTTGACGTACTCATCGCGGGTCAGCCGGTTGTACGAGACTCGCCCCCGTGCCGCCATGCGAGCCGCTTCGCCCTCCTTGATTCGACCCGCCAGCCATTCCACGACAGCAGCACTCTCCGCAGCTGTCGGCAGAGTCTTCTGTTCCTTCGGCGGCATCTCTCCTGAACTGATCCGCTCCAACACCTCCGCCCACTGCGGCGTGTTCTCTCGCCCGACATTCACGGACAGCTGGTCGATTCGGAAATCGCTCTTCTCAGAGTTCGCGCCGTGACAACTGAGGCAGTGCGCATCGATATACATACGCACAATGGGATCAAGCCCTGCGGCTGGCTCTGCGGCAAGTGAAGAGGCCTGAATCAACAACGAACAAGCCATGACGGCTATCAAAGCTCGGAGAAAGGTGATCAGGGACGACAGGGCATTCAATTGGTAATTCCGGATCATCCTCATGACAGTTCCCTCCCATCGACGGGCTCTTGTGCGTTACTGTAGTCGAGTGAGGTGCCTGTATTCAACAGCCGTCAATGACGAGTCCAAGACCTGGACGCTGACCGGTCGACTCGCTGGCGCTCAGCCGTTTTCCATCATCGTGCGAACAGCACGAGTCGAAAGCGATTGATCCGAGTCGATGTGGAACTTGTCGGTCAGTTCACTTTCGAGGAGGTCGTCGCCATATCCCTGGATACGAAGGAAGTCGATCTCGCATCTCATGCGACCTTCGAGCGTGCGGCCCTTATTTTCGGTACTGTCACGGGGACTTCGGTTCTCACGACCGCTTGCATCGCCGATGGAGCAGCGATTGGCAACCCATCGCTGCGATTGTCTCATGTCTGTCGATTTGCAAAGAGTGATCTCTGTCCTTCCTGCAAACCCAATCGGAAACCGCTCTTTGAGCATGTTTAGAATTCGTCTTCATCCTTCATCCTTCATCCTTCATCCTTCATCCTTCATCCTTTCCTTCATCCTTTCCTTCATCCTTTCCTTCGCTTGCTGGACTAGCCGTGGCCGCCGTGATTAAATGGACTGGTTCCTGCCTGATTTTCATGCGTTCCGGCCCGTCCTGATTTTGGGACGGCGTCCTGCCTGGGGAGCTGCCGTGATGCGTTGTGTTTGCGCGACCATCCGAAGCGATCTCGCGTGTGCGATGGCAGCCTTGTTGATTCTGTTTTGGGCAGAGCCAG
>JAYTCW010000078.1:0-4278 GCA_043736295.1 Planctomycetota bacterium
ACCCTGGAATGGGCCTTCAGCCAAGTCACAGAACATGGCCAAACCGTCGATCGCGTGATGGTGAGACTGGGGATCGGGTGAAATGCAAAACTTCAGCTCCACGACAAAACGCTCAATAAAATCAACAGGCCGGTCAGTCCTCTGTGTCCGCGCGACATCACCCTCGGGACAAAGACTTCCGAAGTCTTCCGAGACTTCGGAAGTCTGGCGGATCTGGGACGGGTAAATGTGCCCGTCCTACGGGAGGCTGCGACGCTCCATCAGTAAGACCGAAGTGTCATCGTGACGCCCCTGCCCCTGGGTAAATTCATGCGAGTCTTCAAACAGCTTCAGCAGGGCAGCCTCTAGCGGCTCAGCAGCTGCGGCTTTCAAAGTCTGCATGATCCCCTTGACCCCGAACTCGGCATGGGCTTCTGCTGATTGACCGGGAAACGCCTCGGCCAGTCCGTCCGTGTAGAACAGCACACGGCAATTGACAGGGATCTCGGTCTGTTGGGCGGTGAACTCCGCTCCATCGAAGACGCCGAGGGGGAGCCCACCAGCCTCGTCCCCCGCCACGTTGAAGATTTCCCCGGTCTCCAGATTCTGGAGCATCGGCACTGGATGTCCCGCGCTCGACCAAGTGAGGATGTTCGTTTTCGGATCTAAGACGGCGTACAGCAGAGTGATGAAACCGCCGTCCTCGTTGACGACCTTCTGCTTGCACAACCGCTCGTTGACGTACGCCACCAGCGTCGATGGATCACGAAACCGATCCGTGCGGATCATCTGGATCAGCGCGTGCATCGTCATGATCGACATGCACGCTTTCATCCCATGCCCCGAAGCGTCACCGACCAGCAAGACAATCGTTTCATCAGGCAGGAAGAACGCATCGTAATAGTCACCCCCGGCCATCGTCACCGGCTGGCCACCCAGCACGCGGATCTGCGACGACTCGTACCGGGCGACGATCTCATACCCCGCTGGACTCTGGATCAGTTGTGGAATGATCGATTCCTGCAACCGCCGGACCGAGTCGATCTCCCGTCGCAGCTTCTCGGCGACCTGGCGTTCGCGTTCGGACTCGGCCTGTCGAATCGCGGCGTCCATGATGGCGCTGAGCAGGAACATGTAGTCCCCCCCGCTGTCCCGTAAGACGTACGACCGCAGCCCATTGGTCAGGAACCGGGCAATCCGAAAGACATCGTCGTTGCGACAGGCCCCGACAATGGGGCAGTCATCCCGGTACTCTCGAATCTGCTGAAAGGTCGCGTAAGCTGTGTCGTGGTCCGGATGGCCGATCGACATCAGGATCGCGTGCCACTTGTCCTGTGTCGTGGCCAGCGTGTGGAACTCTGCCTGGTCCGTGGTGACAATCGTGTCATCCGGGTTATCCCCCAGGTTCAGATACATCCGGATCAAGTCCGCTTCATCCGGGTCATCCCAGCAAACAAGAATGCGCATTGAGCAAGCCTGACGAATGAGCGCGGAACGGGCCGCAAGGTGGGTGATGCATGAAAGATCAACGAAGTGTTATCTTTCGAACCACTTTTGGGGAGGAATTCCCACCCGGATTCCGGCGATTTGGGAGAAGTTCCTCTACAATCGGGTCGGCCAGTGAATCACAGCAGGAGTACACAGCGTGTCGGCAAAACCATGGGGCGGACGATTTCAAGAGGCGACTACTGGCCCACGAGTCAATTGCGATCCACTCACAAAAGTTCCCTTATTGGGAACTTTTGTGTTGTCCTTTGTCAGCGGTCGCCGATAGAATCATGAGAGTCATCGCGAAGAGATCGATGTTGAGATTCTGTGAGCGGGCCCCCAAGGCCAAGGATTCACTCCTGGCTTGGTATGCCGAAGTCGCGGAGGCCCAGTGGACGACTCCTGCGGATTTGAAGGCCAAGTACGGAAACGCCAGCATCCTCAAGGAGGGGCGGGTCGTCTTCAACATCTGTGGCAACGACTTCCGTCTTGTGGTGTGGATCAACTTCGAGTTCTACACGATCTACATTCGATTCGTCGGGACACACGCCGAGTACGACCAGATCGATGCCCAAACCATCTAGCCTCGACAGTCTGGACCAGATCATGAAGCCCAAAGTCATCAAGACCGACGAAGACTACGAGGCAGCACTCCTGCGGGTCGAGAATATCTTCGACTCACGCCCCGGAACATCGAAGGGGGATGAGTTGGAGTTGCTGTTACTCCTCATCGAGAACTACGAGGATCAGGTGTTCCCGCTGGCATTGCCCGATCCTTTGGCAGCGATCCGCTTCCGGATGGATCAGCAGGATCTGAAACCGAATGCGTTGATCCCGTTCATCGGAAGCAAGAGTAAGGTCTCAGAGGTCTTGGCTGGCAAGCGGTCGCTCAGTCTGTCCATGATTCGAAAACTGGCAGCGGGGCTGGGAATCCCCGCACATGTTTTGGTGCAAGAGACGAAGGTTCAGTCCACACGAGGACGGGCAGTCGCGGCACATTAAACCCACACACAGATCACGCATCGAGACCTCGGTTGACCTTCGCCGACTGGTCATTTCGCGCAGTTTCGAGCGATCCCCTTCGTGGCGATGCAGTCGCTACTGGACAACCACGGCTCAATCGACGAAAAAGTCGTGCGGCCCGTGAGTCGATTTCAGGGCCAAACTTGTGACGTTGAGGAGTGCGCGGTGTCGGCAAAACCTTGGGGCGGGCGATTTCAGGAACCGACCGACAAGCGAGTCGAGAAGTTTACCGAGTCGATTAGCTTCGACGCCCGGCTGGCTGAGGTCGATATTCGTGGGTCCAAAGCCCACTCAGCGATGCTGGCCGAGGTCGGGCTGATCACGGCGGCTGAGCGGGATCTGTTGCACGGCGAACTCGATCAGATCGGCGGCGAGATCGAGCGTGGGGAGATGGTCTGGAAGACTGAACTCGAAGATGTCCATATGCACATCGAGTCGACGCTGATCGCTCGGCTCGGTGATGTCGGTCGCAAACTGCACACCGGTCGCAGCCGCAATGACCAGGTCGCGACTGACCTGAAGCTCTATACCCGCGATGCGATCGATCATATCGATCACTTACTCGGCGAGGTGCAGCGATCCTTTGTTGAGCGGAGCGACCGAGACCTCGACATCGTGCTGCCGGGGTACACGCACATGCAGCGGGCCCAGCCAGTCTGTGCGGTGCATTACTGGCTCTGTTACTGCGAGAAGTTTCAGCGCGACCGCGAGCGGTTGATCGACTGCCGCAAACGGGTCAACGTGTCACCGCTGGGAGCGGCGGCCTTGGCGGGGACGACGCTGCCGATTGACCGGCACAAGTCGGCGGAGTTGATGGGCTTCGCGGAGGTGGCTGCGAATAGCCTCGATGTGTCGAGCGACCGTGACTTTCTCATTGAGTTCACATCCGCACTAGCCCTCATCGCGGTGCATCTGAGTACGCTGGCCGAAGAATGGATTCTGTGGTGTACGACCGAGTTCAACGTGCTGCACCTCCCCGATGCCTTCACGACCGGCTCGTCGATCATGCCGCAGAAGAAGAACCCCGATGTGTTGGAATTGATTCGAGGCAAAACTGCCCGCGTCGTCGGAGCCTTGCAACAGCTGTTCGTGTTGGTCAAGGGCCTCCCGCTGGCGTACAACCGCGACCTGCAAGAAGACAAGCTGGCGATGTTTCAGGCGTACGATACCGTGGTCGCGTCACTCGAACTGACCGCCGAGATCGTGCGCCGGGCGGAACTCAAGCGAGAGTCGATCGAAGCCCGGCTCGAAGATGGATTTCTTGATGCCACGACGCTGATGGAGTACCTGATCCTCAAGGGGGTGCCCATGCGCAGCGGGCACGAGATCGTCGGCAAGCTGGTCGGCCTGTGCGAGGGCCGCAAGTGCCGACTCGTCGATCTCTCGATCGAAGAACTCAAGACCGCCTGCCCCGTGATCGAAGCCGACGTGCGAACATCTCTCGGCTCCCGCAACGTCGTTAAGGCCCTCCAGAGCTACGGCTCGGGCGGCTTCGGGCCGGTGAAGGAGCAGCTGGCAAAGTGGAAAGCTCGATTCAAGGAATGAGCATCACTCGCAAATTCGTCAGGCGTGCGGCCTGTGAAATCTTACCTCCAGACTACCGAGGGAGTGTGGTCACCATTCCACGCAGAAAAGGACACTCCTCGCCCCAGCCGACAGCCCCTCACGGAGTACATGGCGGATCGAGTAAGGCGAGCTGCCAGTAGAAAGTGACCCGCCAGACTTCCGAAGTCTCGGAAGACTTCGGAAGTCTTTTGGTATGCCAAGTCTGACCGCTCGCCTAAGAGC
>JAYTCW010000079.1:0-19386 GCA_043736295.1 Planctomycetota bacterium
ACCCTGGAATGGGCCTTCAGCCAAGTCACAGAACATGGCCAAACCGTCGATCGCGTGATGGTGAGACTGGGGATCGGGTGAAATGCAAAACTTCAGCTCAAGCAAAGAACATCACCGATGAGGAGTTCGGCAAGTCACTCGGCGGCGATGTGCTCGACCATGCGACCACGTCGCTGCTGGAGGAACTCGTGGATTTTTTCCCGAGCGCCCGGCGGACGGTGTTCCGCAAGGCGCTGGTGAAGCTCAAGCGGCTGGAGGGGATGGCGATCGAGACCGCGAACCAGCGACTGGAGAGCGACGAGCTGGAACGGAAGATGACCGCCGCTCTGAACTCCATGTCGACATCTGGCGACTCATCTGGCAACTCGCCGGTGTCATCGGCGTAGTTCCCGGTCCGTTCACGCTACGAGAATTGGTCTGGATGGCGGATGCCAAACAGACCGACACCTGGAACCACACCGCAGCTGTTCTGGCAATGCTGGCCAACACGCACCGCAACCCGAAGAAGACGCGCCCGTTCAAGCCGAGCGATTTCCATCCCGGTACTCGTCGTACGCGATCGAAGGAACCGCTTCCCAAGGTCGACATCTCCATCCTCAAGACGGTGTTTGTGAAGTAGATGGCCGCTGCTCAAGGTATCCGTGCTGGCCGGGCGTTCGTCGAGCTGTTTGCCGATGACACGAAGCTCGTGCGCGGGCTGCGGTCGGCGGAGAAGCGGTTGAAGGCGTTTGGGGCCAGCGTGCAGTCCATCGGGACCAAGATCTTTGGTCTCGGGGCTGCAGCGATTGCTCCGCTGCTGGCGACTACGAATGTGTTCGCCGAACTCGGAGACCAGCTGGCCAAGATGTCAGCTCGCACCGGAATCTCGGTCGAGTCGCTCTCGGAGTTGGGTTATGCCGCCGAGCAGTCGGGGGCGGACATGGAGACGCTCGAAGGGGGCGTCCGCAAGCTGCAGAAGTTTCTGGTTTCCGTGGCTCAGGGGTCGGACTCGGCGTTGTCGGTGCTCTCCAGTCTGGGGCTGACACTGGCCGATTTGTCGCGGCTCACGCCTGATAAGCAGTTTGAGCTATTGGCCGATCGCATATCGCAGATTGAAGACCCGGCGATTCGCGCAGCCACGGCGATGGAAGTGTTCGGCAAGACCGGCACTTCGCTACTACCGATGTTCCAGGACGGAGCGAAGGGGATTCAGGCTCTGCGGAAACAAGCCCGTGATCTGGGACTGGTGATCCGCACCGAGGACGCGAAAGCCGCTGAGCAGTTCGGCGACACGCTGTCTGACCTATGGAAAGTCATCAAGAGCGGCGTCTTCGCGGTCGGCATGGCGATCGTCCCGCTGCTGCAAGATTGGGCCCTGAGTGCGATCCAGGTCGCTAAAGTCACCGCTGACTGGGTCCGCGACAACAAGCAGCTGATCGTCACGGTGTTCAAGATTGTCGCGGGCGTCATGGCTGCCGGAGCGGCCATCCTGACTCTGGGAGTTTTGGTCTATGGAGTCGGAGCGGCGTTCGGGATTGCCGCCTCCCTGATCACCGGCGTCGGCACCATTCTCGGGACTATCGGCACCGTGATCGCTGCGTTGCTCTCACCGATCGGACTGGTGTCGGTCGCGATCGTCGGTCTGGGTGGGTATCTGCTGTATGCCTCGGGACTCGGGACGCAGGCACTGCAATGGCTGGCTGATCAGTTTCAGGCACTTAAGGCGGATGCCCTTGCTGCGTGGCAGGGAATCGGCGATGCATTGGCCGCTGGGGATCTGTCACTGGCCGCGAAGATCCTGTGGCTCACGCTCAAGATGGAGTGGCAGAAGGGCGTCGCATTCCTGGAGGAACATTGGGCAGCGTTCAAAGAGTTTTTCCTGAGCGTTGCGACCGATGCGTTCTATGGTGTCGTCGGAGTGCTGATCAACGCGTGGTCCGGGCTGCAGTCGGCGTGGATTGAGACGACCGCGTTCCTGGCCGATGCGTGGACGGTGTTCACGTCGTCACTCACCAAGGGGTGGAGTACCGCGCAGAACTTCATCAGCAAGGGCGTGCTGCGGTTGATGAAGCTGTTCGATTCGAGTCTCGATGTCGAGGCGGCGTCGAAGATTCTCGACGAGAACTTTGCCGCTCAGAATGCTGCCAACGATCAGCAGCGGAACCAGCAAGTCGGTGAGCGCGATCAGCGGAAGCAGGAACAACTCGCCCAGGTCGAGGCCGATCGGCAAGCTGCGCAAGGCGAGAACGGGCAGATGGCCGCCGACAGCCACGCCGCTCGGCAGCAACGAAACCAGGACGATCTGCAGGCTTCGGAAGAAGCACTCCGCAAAGCTCGCCAGGAATGGGAAGCTGCGATTGCTGATGCGGCCACTCAACGACAACAGGCCGACGCCAATGCTCCCGATCGCATGCGTCGCGCCCAGCAGGATCTGACGGGGATGGACGATCTTCTCAGCCAGATCGGCCAGGACAAGGTCAGCGTCAAAGGGACATTCAACGCCCTCGGAGCCCGTGGCCTCGGTTCCGAAGGCCCCGCCGAACGCACCGCCAAAGCCACCGAAGAGACAGCCAAGAACACCAAACGCATCCTTCAGGAAGCCCAGCACGGCGGGCTGACGTTCGGGTAACTATGACTGACACCGCACATCCTTCGGCACCCGGTCTGCTCCGCAAGGCGGCCAACTTCGGCAAGGCGGTCGTGAAGCATGTCGCCGATGGCGGCAAGCAGGTTACCGATGAAGTGTATCTCGCTCGCCTCTCGGTCTGTGCCAATTGTCCGTCACTCGATCCGGTGAAGCTGCGGTGTAAGGAGCGGACCTGCGGGTGTCGGCTGAAGACCAAAGCACGCTGGCGTTCCGAATCGTGTCCCCTCAAGAAGTGGCCCGCTGCGTAAGGAACTGCGATGCCGATCTCCGTTGCCGAAAAATGGGACAGCCGCGAAGGGACGCAGGGCGAGGGGGCGTCGACTGATCTGCGGTACATCATCCGGGGGACGGATGACGATACCGACGCCAAGAGTGCCCTCGTCGCCGGTTCGCCCTTGTTGTATGCCGGGCTGGTCCGCCAGTCGTCGCACGTCGAACGGATTGGCGAAGACACCTGGGAAGGGACGGTGCGGTATGGGCTGACGAGTCCGCCCGAGACCGGCCAGTCGTCGTTCTCATTCGATACCGGCGGTGGTTCGCAACACATCACTCAAGGCCGAGGGACCAGTGCCCGCTACTCCGCCCCCGGCAAGACCGCTCCCAACTTTGGCGGAGCGATCGGCGTGACGGGGGACAACGTCGAGGGCGTCGACATCTATGTCCCGATCTACAACTTCTCCGAGACCCACCACCTTGCTCCCGCAGCTGTGACCGGAGCGTACAAGGCGACGCTGTTCTTCCTGACTGCGACCGTCAACAGCGACGGATTCAAAGGGTTTTCGGCGGGTGAAGTGCTGTTCCTCGGAGCCTCCGGCACGCAGCGCGGTCAGGAGGATTGGGAGATCAGCTTCAAGTTCGCCGCCAGTCCGAACGCGACGGGACTGGTGATCGGTGAGATCACCGGAATTAACAAGAAGGGGTGGGAGTACCTGTGGGTGCGATACGCGGACTCTGAGGACACCACCGCCAAGGTGCTGGTCAAGAAGCCGATCGCGGTGTACGTCGAACAGGTTTATCCGACCAATAGCTTTGCGTCACTGGGGATTGGTTCATAGGTCTCCTCTCTGCTTTCACCCATGGAAAAAGTCCAGTCTGGTCAACCGCTGCGTATCCCTGCCGAGACGTTCAATGCGTTTCTCGACGCAGCTCAGGATTTTCGCAATCGCCAGCAGGCACGGTCCCGTGATTCCCAGCCGACGTTCCGCCAATCCGGGATCGTAAAGGTCAAGAACGCCAGCGGAGAGGATCGTGGTCGGTTCGACATCCTGGGCATCGACCGTCCGATCTTCACACCCACCGACAATCTCGACACATTCCAGAACGACATCCTGCTGATCGGTGCGGTCCCGGATAAGGAGGACCACCCTGGCCGGTTTTGCGTTTTGCTGGAGCCGCTCGCGGTCGACGGCATCGGCCTGGCGGTCATCAGCGGCGTCTGCCCGGTTCGACTGGATGTCGAGGAAGAGAGCGACACGTTCGCCGAGATCGAACACGAAGAGACGGGGTTCCTCAAGTCCGGCGGCAGCGGGTCGGCCACGATCCTCTGGAAGGAACCGGGGACGGGAGCCGACAAGTGGGCGGTCGTCCGCCTCGGCGATGCGCAGCCGATCATCCGCAAGGCCGAGATGATCGATACCCTGAAGCAAGGAGACTCCGAATCCGCGAAGGCCTGGCTCCTCAAATATGAGGACGACGCGTGGGCACGCACTGACAAGCAGATCGATCTGTACGGTGACCAAGGCTTCCGAGGCGTGGCGTTCGGTAAGACCGCCACCGTCGACGCCGGAGACAAGATCGATGTCTACTACTCCCACGAGGCGAAACACTGGTACGGAGTGGTCGGCGGCTGGTACTTCCACGGCGATGTGGTCGATGACATTCCGGAGGGCGCAGGCGGCGAAGTGAAGCTCAACGTCGGGGCCGGTGCCGATGCCCGCGAGATCACCGTCCCCGCCTACAGCCCCTACGCAGCTGTCAAGAAAGACGACTTCGTCTCCGCCAACTGGAATACGTTCAGTCTGCACTGGGACATTGGTTCCTTCCAGGGCGGGGCAGCTGCCGATCCCGGATGCGGTCTGGAAAAAGTCGACGATGCGAATGACCCAGATGACGGCAAGCTGCGGGTGAAGGTGGCTGATCTCGCCGGGAATGGTCTGCAGGCCGGAACCGCAGGCTGCGAGTTAGAGGTGAAACCCGCCTGTGGGATCATCGTCGATGCGGGCGGAGTGAAACTTGACGCTCAAACGGTGGCGGGGCCGGGACTGACTCCGCACGGGAGCTGCAGCCTGGCGGTCGCTCCCGGTTGCGGGATCTTCGTCGATGGAGCGTCGGTCAATGTCGCCCCCGGTCAGCTGGCCGGAGCTGGTCTCTCCACCGGAGGCGGTTGTGAGCTGCAGGTGAACACCGGGTGTGGGATCAATCTGGTCAACGGCGCGGTGTCGATTGACTCGGCAGATCTGGTGGGCAACTCGCGCGGACTGCGGACGGTTGGCACCTGTGGGATCGAGATCAACGCGGGCTGTGGTCTGAAGTACAACTTCGATCAGATCATGATCGATGCCGACACGCTCGCGGGCAACGGTCTGGAGCTGATGAACGGGACCGACTGCACGCTGCGAGCCCATCTCGGTTGCGGGATGATGTTCGCGCTCGACGGCAGCGGAGCGATCGAGGTCAACCCGTTCTCGATCGCTGGGAAAGGTCTCGAAGGGGACGAGACCGACAACAGCTGCCTGCTCGACATCAAGGCGGGCTGCGGCCTGTTCATCAACGGTGGTAACGAACTCGAAGTCGCGCATGATGAGCTGGCCGGGGCGGGTCTGACCATCGGGAACAATTGCTCGCTCGAAGTCGCTGCTGGATGCGGACTGGCACTGGATGCCGGTGGCGATGTGCGGGTCGAGCGAGCCGCTCTGATTGGGCCGGGCCTGAAGGTCGGTGATGGCGAGTGCGACCTGGCCGTCGACTGTGACTGGATTCGGGACCACTGCGATCCCGCGATCGAGCTGATCGATGGCTGCGGGATCTACATCACCCAGACCGGGAACGACTACACCATCGAAGTCGCTCATGACGAACTGGCCGGGAAGGGGCTGGTCCTCGGGAGCAGCTGTCTGCTGGATGTCTCGGTCGGCTGTGGGTTGCAGTTCGATGGCAATCAGGCGATCGAGGTGAACCCCACCGCTCTCGCCGGGAACGGCCTTGTTCCGGGAGCCAACTGTGCCTTGGATGTCGACTGGGGCGATATCCCGGTCGGCTGCGGCATCTACTGGAACGGCTCCGCTCTCGAAGTGGCCAGCGATGAACTCGTGGGGAACGGCCTAACGCTGGGCAGCAACTGTACTCTCGATGTCGATTGCAGCTGGATCAGCGACAACTGCACTGGCTCCCAAGGCGAGCAAGGGTATCAGGGATATCAAGGTTCCCAAGGCTATCAAGGTTATCAGGGATACGATGGCCCACGGGGCTATCAGGGATTTCCCGGCTATCAAGGACCGCAGGGATACCAAGGGTATCAAGGCTACCAGGGCGAACGCGGCTACCAAGGCTATCAGGGGTATCAAGGCTTCGATGGCCCGCAAGGCTACCAAGGGTTCCCTGGGAGCCAAGGGGCACAAGGGGTTCCCGGTTCGAACGGAACGGGCACACAAGGCCCGCAGGGCTACCAAGGTTCGCAAGGCTATCAGGGGCAGCAAGGCTACCAAGGCGGTCAGGGACCGCAGGGGCCACAAGGTTCGCAAGGTTCAACTGGAAGCCAAGGCTCCGGAAGCTCTGGCCCTCAAGGCCCCCAGGGCGTTCAGGGTGGCCAAGGTCCGCAAGGTGCTCAAGGCTCAACCGGCAGCCAAGGATTTGGAACTCAAGGGCCTCCGGGACCACAAGGTGCTCAAGGATCTCCGGGGAGCCAAAGCGGCGGAAGCCAAGGTCCACAGGGGCCGCAAGGTTCAACGGGCATGGGGACACCAGGCCCTCAAGGTCCGCAGGGAGCACCCGGAACTTCTGGTAGCCAAGGCGGGAGTCAGGGACCTCAAGGTGCCCAAGGACCACAGGGAGTTCCGGGAAGTCAGGGATTCGGAACTCAAGGCCCACAAGGTCCACCGGGCTCGCAGGGCATGGGGATGCAGGGCCCTCAGGGGCCGCAGGGCGCACCCGGAACTTCTGGCAGTCAAGGCGGGAGCCAGGGGCCACAAGGCGCTCAAGGACCACAGGGAGTTCCGGGCAGTCAGGGATTCGGCACTCAAGGCCCCCAAGGTCCACCGGGCTCACAAGGCATGGGAATGCAGGGCCCTCAAGGTCCGCAAGGCGCATCGGGAAGTTCCGGTAGCCAAGGCGGCAGCCAGGGACCACAAGGCGCTCAAGGACCACAGGGAGTTCCGGGCAGTCAGGGATTCGGCACTCAAGGCCCCCAAGGTCCACCGGGCTCGCAGGGCATGGGAATGCAGGGGATGCAAGGCCCGCAAGGTTCCCCCGGAATGATGGGAATGTCCGGCCCGCAGGGACCACAGGGTTCTCCCGGTATGCCCGGCATGAAAATGGCCATCGTCCCCTGCGAGGGTGAACATGTCGCCCTCTTCTGCGTCGAGTCGCCGGAGGTGCGGTTCGAAGATGTGGTCCGTGTTCCGATCTCGGGACCGATAACGACCAAAGCGATCGACTGCCGGTTCATCGAAGTCTGCGCCCCCGGCACCATCGACGTGATCTCGGTAACCTCGTCGCTTCCCTCCCTCATCGGTGCAGCTGTCGACCGAGATCAGCTCATCATCCGCGTCCAGGGCGACCTCCCTCCATATGTCATCGTCACGCTGAGCGGCATCCGCGTGGGCCACCGAGGATTCCGGTTCCCCCGCAAGACCCGCGACCAGATGCTCCGCAATAACGCATTCTGGTCCAGCGCCGCCTCGTAATTCGCTTCTTCCCCGGCCGCCGGTGCTCTCCGGCGGCTGTTTCGTATCACCCCGATTTGGAGCCCTCCATGCTGCTGTCTCTGTTCACGCCCACGCATAAACCAGAATTTCTGGACCGTCTGGCCCGCTCGATCGCCAACCAGACGTTCACGAACTTCGAATGGGTGATCGTCCCCAACGCCGACGCGGGAGAGATCCATGTCGACCTCCCGCAGGCCCGCATCGTCCCCTACACCGGCCAGACCCAGAACATCGGCGAGCTGAAGAAGTTCGCCTGCCAGGCCTGCCGAGGTGATGTCCTGGTCGAGGTCGATCACGATGACGAACTCACCCCCGACTGCCTCGCCGAACTGGCCGCAGCGTTCTCCGACCCAAGAATCGACTTCGTCTACTCCAACAGCTGCGAGATCTGCGACGGCAAACCCTGGAAATACGACGAACAGTTCGGCTGGCGCTATCGCCCGTTCACATGGGATGGCCAGCCCCAGTTCGAGTGCGTCGCGTTCGATCCGTCCCCCTGGTCTTTCTCGAAAATCTGGTTCGCCCCCAATCACGTCCGAGCCTGGCGCTCTGCGTTCTACCACCGCATCGGCGGCCACGATCCCGCACGAGCCGTTCTCGATGACCACGACCTGCTCTGCCGCACATATATATACGGGAAGGTGAAACACATCGACCGTTGCCTCTATGTCTACCACGTTCACCCGACCAATACTTGCCGTGGCGACCAGAACGCCTTCATCCAAACCGAGACGCTGAACATCCACGACCAGTACATCTATCCGCTCGTCGAGCGCTGGTGCGACCTGAACTCCCTCAGGAAGATCGACCTCTGCGGCGGCCTCAACCCCACCCCCGGCTACGAATCCGTCGACCTGCAAGGCGGCCACATCACTGCCGACCTCAACCAGCGCTGGCCGTTCGGCGATGGCGAGATCGGCGTCTTCCGAGCCCACGACGCCCTGGAACACCTTCACAATCCCATCCACACCATGCAAGAAGCCCATCGCTGCCTCATCCCCGGCGGCTGGTTCCTGTCCCTGACTCCCAGCACAGACGGAAGAGGTGCCTTCCAAGACCCGACCCACGTCAGCTTCTGGAACTCCAACTCATTCTGGTACTACACCCGCGCCGACCAGAACCGTTTCATCGACTGCCCTGTCCGGTTCCAGGCGAATCGCCTGAAGAACTTCTTTCCTAGCGAATGGCACCAAGAACATCAGATTGTGTACGTGAAGTCGGATTTGGTGAAGGTGACGGGGCGCATTCTCGGTGGCGTGGCGATTTGAAATATCGCTTTCCAATCCGGCTGGCATCTTATTGCAAGGCCACTGACCGAAGTTTCTGGCAGAGCGTCTCGCGAACAGCATAAGTGTCTTGAAGTCTTACTTCGAGCATTTCACGGGCAAGGTCGATTGGAAGGCACTCGGAAAACTTCAAGCCTTCAATTGCTCGGTCGTTAACCACCGGACGCAAATCCTGAACATCTCTTTCTCGAAGCTCACCAACTGCTATCTGCAACTCTTCGAATTGAGTCGAAGGTTCAAATGTTAACGAAAAGCTGTCGTGTACGACTTGGCTGGTCGTCAGTTGTGCAATCTCATTGGCAAATGAAGCGTTGGCGAGGTTTCCAGCGAAATTCCACCAAGTCATTCTTCCGTCCGTATCGGCAATCGCAGCGGTGTTGTCGACTTCAAGCCACGGAAACTGAAACCGTGTGGCATTGATCTGGTCTTGGGCTCGACGAGACCAGCATTCCGCAATTGAATCGCTGGCCAGCACGCGTTTGATCGCCTGGGTCAGTTGATATCCAAGACCTCCACCCTCACCCTTCCAGCGGCTTCGCCCTTTTTGATCTGTGGCTTCAACGTAAGCGAAACGCCGCTGCCAATCGATGTGATTAACTAGCCAACTTCTACCGCCGAGCAGCAAAACCCTTGGACCATCCTGCTTTCCGAGAAAGGTCGTCTCATCGACGTAGCCGAGTTCCTGCCTGCCGTGCAAAACCGAGAACAGCGGTGGGGACATGAATACAGAGAACAGTTCCATGAAGTTTCGGTGGCTGAATGTCGTTTCCCCTTCTCGTCCAAACCAGAGGATACCCGCGTCCTCCCAGAGTATTTCTTTGCCAAGCATCCATTCGATGAGTTGTTCCCGACTGGCCTTCGGGATCTGTGCGAAGCCTTGGACTCCTTGAACCCAACCAAACCAATCTGCTTTGCCAATCCCAGATTCCTGGAGTGCTAACGCCATGAGTTGCTGGGAAAGGATGTGGTACGGCAGCGGTGGCGGAACGATGGGTTCGATGTAGCCCTGGGACCAAAGATCAATCAGCCCGGCGGCCTGAATCAGCGATTCCTCCTTCGTGGCCAGAAACAGACAATTGCGACTTGTGCCTGCCCGGCGACCGGTGCGCCCCATCCGCTGAAGGAAACTCGAAACGGTTCGCGGTGAATCGATCTGGATCACTCGATCAAGGTTGCCGACGTCAATTCCGAGTTCCAAAACGCTGGTGGCAACGATCACACAATCATCGCGAGAAGTGAAAGCTTCTTCAGCTTGGTGTCGTTGTTCGGGACTGAGAGAGCTGTGTGTGACAAAAGTGGTTGTGTCTAGTCCGCGAAGTGCAGTCCCAAGCTGTTCGGCCTGTGAACGGCTATCGACGAACACCAGTCGCTTCTCGCCACGGTGCAGCCGTGAAATCACGACGGCTGCATTTTGCAGTGAACCGACATAATCGAGTGCTACATCCGCCGGACTCTCGCCCTTATTTGGCGGTAAAAAAACACTCCTCGTACCGTGACACGATCCGGCCAACCAATCGATAAGAGTGTGCGGATTCCCGACAGTAGCCGACAGTCCAATCCGTTGTAATTCACGACCAGCCAGTCGAGAGATACGCTCCAACACTGAAAGCAAATGCCAACCGCGATCATCGCCAGCGAACGCGTGAATCTCGTCGATAATCACCACGCGGAGATTGCTGAAGAGACTCGGCGCATCGACGTTCTTCGACACCAGCATGACTTCCAACGACTCCGGCGTTGTCAACAGGCAGTCTGGTGGTTCACGTAGGACTCGCTTGCGAGCCGATTGTTTGATGTCGCCGTGCCACAAGTCCGACGAGCGACCAAGCAGCGTGCAGTATCTCTGAAGTCGCTCGTCAAGGTTGTTCAGGAGTGCCTTGATTGGGCAGATATACAAGACACTCAGCCCCGACCATCCCTCTGACAACATCCGTGACAAGGTCGGGAACAGCGCCGCCTCGGTTTTGCCGCCCGCCGTAGGGGCCAACACGATGAGATGTTGTCCGCCGAGAATCTGCGGAATGACGGCATCCTGGAATGGCCGCAACTCTCGCCAACCGAGACTGTTGACGATGTGATGCTGAAGGGCCGGATGTAATTGTTCGAAGCCGTTCACAGGTCTAACTCGATTTCGTCAACATCCCCAGCACCCATTGCCTGTCTTTCGACAGACTTGAGTTCCACTTCCGAAATGGTGAGTGCATAGTCTCTTTGAGGTTCAAAGTCGGGGTGCAGGTCAATTCGGTCCAGGATGTCTGCCACGAGCTTCTTGAGGAAGATGCGTGGAGCGACGCCGACCTTGCCACCGAGTTTGCCAGCGACCGCTTCCGCCAGTTGACGAACGTACCGATCATCACAGCGATTGCTGATTCGGTCGGCATCCTTGCTGTGTTCTTGGAAGATGTCACGGATTTTGCAGCCCACCAGACACAGCCTTTCCAAATCAAAAGCAGGCAACCGGATCTGTACGGCACGGGGGTTGTCAAAACGAACATCAGTCTTGAAATCGACGTGTAGACGCTGAGCGAGCGGCTCCAGTCGGCCAATTCCTTGAGGTCCCTCAAAGAATGATGGCGTGCCTGTGATCAGCAGATACAGTCCGGGAAACCGTCCGGAATCGACTTCGTCGATCAACTGTCGCAATGCGTTCAAGCTCTTGTCGCGAATATCACTGCGGACACGCTGAATGGTCTCCACCTCGTCCAGAACCAGGAGCAGTCCGGCATGGCCGGAGTCTCGTAACACCGTTAGCACCCCCTGAAGGAAACTCAGAGCACCAAAGTGATCAATGTCCCCTTTGACTCCGGCGAACCGTTTCGCACTTGCGGCCACGTTAGGTTGGCCAGACAACCACGCAAGAATTCCGTCGGCCATCGCCTGGTTGCCATCTCCGTGCGCTTGCCGATAACCTCGCAATGCGGCGCTGAACGTGGGGGCTGCCTCGGACACCTTGGAAAGTCGTTGTTCTAACAGTTCATTCGTTCGAACAAGCAATTTGGCTTCGTCGTTGGCGTCGATGGATCCTTCGGCTAGGACATCCTCTTCCAACGTGTAGAACCAGCTGTCGACAATATTCCTAAGAGCCCCCTGGGAAGTGTCAGCAGTGGCAAGCCGTTCTGTTAGTCGACGATAGACCGTCTCCAGGCGATGTAACGGGGTTTCCGTCTCGGAGACCTGGACTTCCGATGTTGCGAACCCCATCTTCCGGGCGCGGTCGCCCAACCACCGTGAAAAGAATGTTTTTCCGCAACCGTATTCACCTCGAACTGCTTTGAAGACACTGCCTCCTGCGCTGACCTTCTTTAGCTCGTCATCCAATGCCGCCTCGAAACGTTCAAGCCCAACGGCGAACGCGTCCAAGCTGCTGCGAGGAACTGTGCCGCGGCGCAGCGCGTCGATGATTTCCTGTTTTCGTTGAGGGCTGATCATGTTTTCTCACTCTGACAGGTCGAACTGCTTTAGCAGTAACTGACGATCCAATTGGACCGTGTCTGATGCATCGTCGCGTGTCAGGACCGGAAACCCGTCGACGTTTAAAACTCGTTGCGAGATTGCCAACAGTCCGCGCAGACGCATCGGCGAGAATTGGATCGCTCGGGCGAGCGCTGGTGAGGTGATCTTTCCTCCTCGTTCATCGATTGCGACCAGCAGGCACCTCAACACGTCGTTTGCAGGAACTGCGCGGCCACCGAGCCGCTTCTGTTCATCGAAAACTGGCGATGAAAGAAGTGTCGTAATCCATTCAGGTGCTGTTGCGACGGATGTTGGCGAGACTGCAACCGTCGTCTGTTGAACGGGCTCCACGTCCAAGACAAACAGCACACCTGCGGGCTTCTCTTTTGGCTTTTGCGGTTTGAGTTTTTGCAATGGTTTCTCGTCGCCGCCAACTGCACCACCGGCTACGTCCCACCACGTTGGAAGGTCAACAGTTGCTTCAACCCACCCGGATGGAAAATCGTTGCTGCCGTTCAACACTGCGATGGGAATGACCATTTCTTGCAGAGAAACACCACCGTGGTAACCGTTCTTCTTGATGCCATAGCGGACTCGTTCCGTCCACGGTGCGATGAGCGTCTTAGATTCCGGCAACAAAACTCGCGGGCCTTTGATTCGAAGTTCTCCGTCTGTCGGACTGCCTTCATCCATTCGCCAACGCTCACCCCCTTCGTATGACTGGCCCTTGGCATGGCAGTCAAGGATGTGACCGTGATCGCTGATCATGACGACAGTCCGGCCAGCAGTCTTCGCTTCGTGCAGCAGCACCGGCAACACTTTGATTTCGTCGCGAGACCAGCGGGTATCTATCTGTTCGCCCTTCAATAAATGGTCGTCCACTGCGTTCACAACCACACCCACGATTTTCCGATGCGACGAACTGATCTCACGGCGGATGTCGGCAGCTAGGCTGGCATCATCCGACTCATGGAGTGCTGCCTTATGAAATAGAACCGGTGGGAAACCGCTGCGACAGGTCCGCAGGAGTGCAGGATGCTCAGCGAATCCAACTTTCTCGATTGCAGAATTACCTTGCATCAACCGACCACAAAGCAGACTGGTACGAGACACTTCGGTGACGCTGGGGACGGTCGCCAGTGCGGGGCGCAAACCGACGCCTTCCTCAGCTAATAGCACCCATTCGTGTCCCAGCACGTCCGCCATTAGTTCGCGAAATACCGCCACGCTCATGCCATCGATCACAATCACCAGGACCGGTTTGTGAGTCGCAATCGGTGCCACGACGCGGTTGAGAACCTGTTCCACGGGAACAATCATCGCGTCTGTGGTCTTCGACGCTGTCCAGTCCTGCAGGAGTTCTGCGAAGCGTCGGGATTGCTGTTCCCGGATGTTTGTGACGACATCGAACAGCTTCGCATACGCTTCAGACAATTCACGGACCGGATCTCCCGAGCGCAAGGTCAGTCGAGCCCAATCGACAAACCCGCCCTCTGCAAGATGGTGGCTGGCAGCCTCTGCCAGGGATTTCGAGTCAACTGTGCCATCGCGATCCATCACCCACCGAGTGAGCCGCATCGCCATGTCGACTCGCTCAAGTCGCCGACGTTCGCGGCTATGGCGGTCGTGTTGCGAGATCGACTCACGGATCTCGAAAAGTGTGTCGAGAGTTTTAGGGATGCCGGATGACAGTGACTCCGACAGTCGTTTGCCAAATTGGGAAAGCCGAAGATCGAATCCCAGCGGCGAAGTATCGCTGTGCAGCGCGAATGACTCGGCTCCGAGTTCACGCAAGATCTCGTCGCTGCGCTGAAGCACCTGCTGTTTCAACCTGGTATCACTCAGTTGCAGGCGGACGACCTCCGTCGCGGATGCGGCCCACCGATCGATAACCGCTGGGGCTGGCGAATTGCCGCTGAGATACCGTTCCTCCAACTTGCCAGCTGCCTTTTCCAATTTGCCTTTGGCCTGCGGGTGGAACACGACGCTGGCGGCCAGTCCAATCGGCAATGCATCCGGACGTTCATTGTTGGCAACGCAATGCAGCACCGTTGCCACGGTGGGGCCAGCGGATGTGACCAACCAATCGATTGCTGCATCCCGAAACGCGGACGGAGTCCCACGGAATCTGGTGACGTTACTCGGATCGGTCGACCATTTCAGCAATGCCAATAGGTCTGGACATCCCGCTTCCAATCCAATGACCCGATCGAGCAGAATTGACCAAACGGTCTCTGCATCCAGGAAACCGCTGGCGACTGGCGGAAATCCCTCGGTCGGAATCAGTTCCATCAGCGATTCGGCAATCCAGCCATGGCGAGTAATTCGGGGGTCGACGGTTCGAGCCTGAAATAACGCTTTGACGATTTGCCAGCTATCGAGCGGAACGAGTTTGCGAGGTTTCAGGCGAACAAGAATGTCGTCGCCGATTTCGTTGTCATCGAGGTCTGTGATCAAGACCGTTGTGACACCATCGCCAGCTTCGCGCAGCGCCAGCCGCATAGCGAGTGGCGAGTCGCATTGATGAATAAGGTAAGTTTCCGCCCCATCTTGTTGGCGGGTGTTGCCAGTCCATTTCGCCTTTGAGCGAATGGCCACGCTGCGTGCGTTGGGGATTTTCTTGCGGATCGCAGCAAGTTGGGCTTTAATCTGTCTGAACGTGGGCGCGGCCTGTGTCATGACGCACCTCCACCGGCTTCGATAATCCAGCTCACATTCAGTTTGATGTCCTGGCCCGACTGAACCTGCTGATCGAGATCTGCCAGCAGCGTCTTCGCATCTGCGAGAGTCAGATTCTGGCGAGACTCGCTGGCGACCACTCGCCGCTTGGACTCGGGTGGCTTCGTCTGTGGAGGCGTCTGTCGCGTCGTTGGGGCAGACCCCGGAACTGCGTCCGTTGGATTAGGTGTTTCCGTGAGAAGGCGAACTGCCTTGAGTTGTGCCTCTTTCAATGCCGGCCCGAGCGCCGTGACATGCTCGTCCGCTTCCAACGCCTGCCGAACCGATGTGCGAATCGTTGTCGCCAGTGTGTGTCGGGCGTCGGCGAGCTTTCCGATGGCATCGAAGATCTCCCAGTTCGTGCCTTCAATAATACCAGTCAACTGGGCAGCCTTGCTGAGGCACTCGCCCATGGCCGCCTCCGTCGTGGCAATGGCCGCCGTTGCCAACATACAGACGATCTGGTTCACATCGCTGGCATTCAGACGGTCGACCAACGCCTGAGTTGCGGAAGCGGTCTTCATGCGATCTGCAGCAGTGGGGTCGATTCCATGTTTCGTCATTCGGTCTTTCAGACGTTCGCACAAAGCCAAACAGGCCACGCGGGAGTCGGACGCCTTCTTCTTGACGGCACTGGAAAGACTGGCGACCGTGCTGGCTTTCAAGAGTGGCGACGGTGCTTCGCCGAAGAACTGACCGACGCGCACAACCGCTGTATCCCATTCCGACTGACTGGGCAGCTTTTGCTCTTGAAGCACCAAGTCGTCCGGCAGACTCGTCAACGAACCTTCAACAGGAACATTGTGCCGCAGGAAGGTGCGGTTCGTTTGCTCCGCGAACACCAGGATCACCAGGTTCTGAGCTTCCTTCGACAATCCCATCGCGCGGGGCTGGTCAATCCATTTGCGAAGCTGTCCCACACTGATCGTGGTCGCGGTTTCCGCTGTCTTTTTGCTGAAGTGATTTCGCCAATGATGCCCCAGGACAAAATGGGTCGCGTCGTGGCCCATTTCGCCGAGCATCAGTGGATTGGCAATGTTACGGATCAGCGATCGGAGGGTTTTCTCAACCGCCACTCGGCCATCCGGCGACTGAGTCGCCTCGCTCACAACCGCATGCACCTTCTTCAGGTTGCTGAGCTTGACCTCAGCTTCAAAGTCGGGTGCCCCCGGAAACTCGCTGGCCAGTGCCTGGCTTAGCAGGTGATTCATCGCGCTGCCGAGGTTCGCAGCAACCGGCGGTTGCGGATCGAAACCATCCCACAAAGAGAAGAATTGCTCGTGCTGCTCCAACTCGTGCGTCGTATCCAGCGAGCCGGGCGTGATTGCATCCAGTCCATAAGCCGCATCCAGGTGATTCTGGACTCGCGTTCGGAGCACGCTTCGTTGGTTCTCCAACAATGACTTTGCGCCTTGTCGATCCTGGGGAGAGAGATGATTCGAATATTGGTTGAATCGTTCACCTGTCAGAATATGCTCCAAGATGACCAACATCCCCAGATCCTTGCGAGCGTCGTCGCTGAAGAACTGTGGAATCCAGCAGAAAGTCTTCGTTCCTTCCAGGTGCGCCGACTTGAATGCCTGGAGTTTGCTGATGTCATCCTTGGGGCCGTGACCGGGATCATCGAACGGAAAATCGATCACCAGCTTCCAGGAGTCATCGCCGTTCTCCAACGACGTATCCGGCAGTTCGCGGATGTTCTTGAACAGGACGATGCACGAGCGATTGGTGTTCTTCCACAGGAACTCGTGATACTGTTGGAACTCATCCTCACCGGTGATTCCCAACTGCTCGAAGAGCATCTCCCGCACGCGACGGATGCGATTCCCCTGATTGTCCTCGCGCTCGGCCTGCTTGATGATGCCTTCTGTATCGACACCGGAAAGCTGAAGTGTGATGGACGGGTTCGTTTCTTCGCCGATGCGAATCTCGCCGACGCTCGCGGCCCAATTGCGGCAACGGCGTAAGACCTCCTGTCCCTCCCGGCCCGGAATTGGGGTCTTGATCGTGCCATGATTCAGCGCTGCGAGGCGCTCGGCAGTCAGGCCCCGCAGCGTTTCCACCTGTGGCACCAAAGCGGACAGCAGCAGCGTCTTGACCAAACGGTCGTCGTTGCGAAACGCAGCCCGCTTGGGATCGTTGACCGCCAGCTTTTCCAACTCGTCGCGGCGTCCATGCTGCTTCTCCAGCATTGGCAGCAATTTCTGATGGTAGAGCCGTTTTGCATTGTCGAAGTGGATTGCCATTTCCTGACTGAACGCTTCGTCGCCGTGAGCGATGACATCAAACAGGTCACCGACCGGAACCAAGTCACCCACGGTCAGCACATCGCGTTGGTCCACCAACAACTGCATCATCACCTTGAGCGCGGTTCGTTCTCGTTGCAGAACGCTGGAGACAGCGATCAGCGTCTGCACCAGCGCCGGGCTGAATGGATAGACCTTGCGAAACATCTCGCGGTCCCCTTCGCCGGTCAGCAGCGTGGTCATCACGGCATCGCGAATCTTCGCGGTCTGCTCGAACGCGGCGTCCAATTCCTTGCGTGCAGCTTCATTGTGGCATTTCAAGACGCGTCGCTCGGCGATGGCAGGCAAATTCCGGTCTTCCAGCGTGATCTTGTGGAATCGACCTTCCCAATGCTTGAGTGCGTCTCCAAAGTTGAGCCGGTCTGCACCGGGCACGGATTCACCAATCAACTCACTCAAGTCTCTCTGTCGGGCAATGAAGCTGACAATTGGAATGGACCGATCCGCAGTTTCTGTCTCGACTAGCTTAACCAGCTTCTGCCCCTCCTGATGGACGAACTTCAGATCCGCTGCATGGCTGGCCAGCCACAGAATGAGTTCGTCGAGAAACAGGATCAACGCGTCATATCCGAGATTCTTGGCGTGGCGGCTGATGACCGACAAACCTTTGTCGAGCGAAATGAACGCCTCGCCCCGTCCTCCCGCCTGTGTGTCGTATGAACCGAAAAACTTCCCCACCAGCGCACTGATCAGTTGTGAACGTTCTTCAGAACCGGGGTCGGCCTCCAGCGCACTCTCGAATCGTACCGCGTCCCAGGCAGCGTCGACATCACCGAAGTCACTCGCGCCACTAGCCCCCTCGCTCAGTGCCGAGAAAAACGCAGCATCTCCCATCCGGGTCCGCAGGGCCTCGGCGTCGTGGAAGAGCCCCTCGGCCAGGTACACGCCCGGAATTGGCGCAGTCGGATGCGTGCGACGCACGAAGTCCACATAGCCGCCCAGAATGCCAGACTCGACATCGTGCGCCGCGATCATGTGATACGGAACAAGCAGAAACTTCTTCCCTTCGATCCACGGATTGTGTTTCTGGATCGTCGCCGCCAGTTCGGGAATCCCCCGGGCGGTCGAATCGCCGGACAGAATCAGGTGCAGAATCGCCATGAAATGGCTCTTGCCGCTACCGAAGCTGCCGTGCAGATACGTTGCCTTGCTGGTGGCCCCCGAGAATGAACCCCGAATGAAGCTCAACGCGTCATCGAATGCTCGCACAAGCTGAGGTGTCGGGACATACGTGGCGACGGTCGCCTTCGGGTCGGTTACACCTTCGGTCAGGCGCAGCACGAACTGCCCCTTATCGATGTGTTCCGGGATGTCGATCAGTTCTTTGAGAAGAGTCATCCTGTTCCTACCTTGGTATAGCTGCTGATGCTTCAGTGCCCTGCTTGGATTTTAGACAGTTGCGACTTCGACCGCATTGACCGCCCGTGGCCTGTCACCACTTTCATCGAGATCAAACTCAACAGTTGCTCCTTCCGCAAGAAAGCCAGGGTTAGTTGACACAACGTCGCGAATGTGGAGCAATGCAGTGACGTACGGCCCCGTTGCATCGACAATGCCAAAACCGCGTTCCAGTTCCCACCGACTGATTCTTCCGATGCGGCGGGCATACCGCCCGATCCTTCCCTCCGAAGGATACTTCTTGAGCGCGTCCAGCTGCTGCCGAAGCATTTCGGCCACCTGTAACTGCCCGGCGAAAGATTCATGCTTCGGTACGGTTACATAATGTCCATCCTCTCTGAGTAGGTAGTTGATGAATGTTGCGATGGCTCTCCGCAGTAGATCAGTCCGACCGACAGCATTCGCTTCTTTGATCTCGTCAAAAACGGACTCTTCAAGGAGCGGTGTAGTGATTGCAAGGGACTCCAGGTACACCCAATCCGACTGCCCCCATTGCAAGTGGTGTCGCCCAGATGGAGAAACCTGTATTCGACCATCAGCATGCACTTCTTTGGCAGTCGGGTCATATTCAAGAACCAACCCGGTTTGCAAAAGGGCATCAAGGCACGACGATGTCGTTCTCGGCTCGATGCCGATCTCGTGAAAATAGTTCTCAATCTCGCGCACTCCGACATATC
>JAYTCW010000080.1:0-8381 GCA_043736295.1 Planctomycetota bacterium
TCACGTCTTGTCGCTCGCCCAAACGGGATGGCTCGCCATCAGGATCGTTCGAATTGTAACTGGCATGATTGTCGCCTTTCGCTCCGCGAAAGGACGGTCTTTCGCGGAGCGAAAGACGACACTCCTCACTCGCCCTCCCGCACACAACCGCCCACGCGACCGCGCGTCGCCTTGAGAGTCACCCGACCATGAGCTCCGACTCGTCCACTCTCCTGAACTCCCGCGTCCCCGGCGGTCCCATCGAGCAGAAGTGGGACAACCTGAAGCGGGACATCAAGCTGATCGCCCCGAACAGCAAGAAGAAGTACGAGGTGATCGTCGTCGGGACCGGTCTGGCCGGAGCCGCAGCTGCCGCTTCGCTGGCCGAGATGGGTTACAAGGTCAAGGTTTTCTGCTTCCAGGACTCCCCCCGCCGCGCCCACAGCATCGCCGCCCAAGGCGGCATCAACGCGGCCAAGAACTACCACAACGATGGTGATTCGGTTTGGCGGCTGTTCGTCGATACTGTGAAGGGCGGGGACTTTCGCGCCCGCGAGGCGAACGTCTACCGCCTCGCTCAACTCAGCGAAAACATCATCGACCAGTGCGTGGCCCAGGGGGTGCCGTTCGCCCGTGAGTACGGCGGCACGCTGGCCAACCGCACCTTCGGCGGGACGCAGGTCTCGCGGACGTTTTACGCGCGCGGTCAGACCGGCCAGCAACTGTTAATCGGGGCCTACCAGTCGCTGATGCGGCAGGTGGCAGGCGGGAACGCCACGATGTACGCCCGGCGTGAGATGCTTGATCTGGTGACGGTCGACGGGATGGCCCGAGGGATCGTCTGTCGCAACCTGACCACTGGCAAGATCGAGTCGCACGCCGCTCATGCGGTGCTGCTCTGCACCGGCGGGTACGGCAACGTGTTCTACCTCTCGACGAACGCCAAGGGGTGCAACGTCACCGCTGCCTGGCGGGCTCACAAGCGCGGGGCCCTGTTCGGCAACCCGTGCTACACGCAGATTCACCCGACCTGTATCCCGGTCACGGGCGATCACCAGTCGAAGCTCACACTGATGAGCGAGAGCCTCCGCAACGATGGCCGCGTGTGGGTGCCGAAGCAGGCGAGCGATGCCCGCCCCCCCGGCCAGATCCCCGAAGCCGACCGCGACTACTATCTGGAACGCCGCTACCCAGCCTACGGAAACATGGTCCCGCGCGATGTGGCCAGCCGCGCCGCCAAGGAGCGCTGCGACGCCGGGTTCGGGGTCGGCGGCAGCAAGCTGTCGGTCTATCTCGACTTCAGCCAAGCGATTCAGCAGCAGGGCGAGGCCGCCATTCGCGGTAAGTATGGCAACCTGTTCCACATGTACCAGAAGATCACCGACGAGAACCCGTACCAGTCGCCCATGCGAATCTACCCAGCTGTCCACTACACGATGGGCGGGCTGTGGGTCGACTACCATTTGGAGAGTACGATCCCCGGCATGTTCGTGCTGGGTGAGGCGAACTTCTCGGACCACGGGGCCAATCGGCTGGGGGCGAGTGCATTGATGCAGGGGCTGGCCGATGGGTACTTCATCGCGCCTTATACCGTGGGGCACCACCTCGCGAATCGCAAACTGCCCGAGGTCACGGATGCTCACCCCCGGTTCCGCGAGGTCGCCGAAGAGGCCCGGAAGCGGCTGCAAAAGCTGCTGAGCATCGATGGCAATCGCTCGGTCGACAGCTACCACCGCGAACTCGGCCAGATCATGTGGAACTACTGCGGCATGTCCCGCAATGCAGCTGGCCTGAAGACGGCCATCAGCAAGATCGCTACGCTCCGCGAAGACTTCTGGCGGAACGTCAACGTGCCGGGCATCGGCGAGAACCTGAACCAGAGCCTGGAACTGGGCGGTCGCGTGGCCGACTTTCTGGAGTTCGGCGAGCTGATGTGCCGCGATGCTCTCGCTCGCGAGGAATCGGCGGGCGGTCACTTCCGCGAGGAACATCAAACACCCGACAACGAGGCCCAGCGCGACGACGAGAAGTTCGCTCACGTCGCGGCGTGGGAGTACCTCGGTGAGGGGACGCAGGAAAAGCGGCACACCGAGCCACTGAACTTCGAGTTCTGCCCGTTGCAGGCGAGAAACTACAAGTAGCAGAATTCTTACGAATTCTGCCGTCCACAGCATTCATTCGCGGCACGCCAGAATTCTTACGAATTCTGCTACGGGAACATCATGAGTCACTCCACCACAGGCAAAACCCTGAACCTCAAGCTGCGAGTTTGGCGGCAGAAGGACAGCGCCTCGCGCGGCGAGTTACGCGACTACGCGCTGACGGGCATCTCGACGGAGATGTCGTTCCTGGAGATGCTCGACATCCTCAACGAGCAACTGCTGCACCAAGGCGAAGAGCCGGTCAACTTCGACCACGACTGCCGCGAGGGAATCTGCGGCACTTGCTCACTGATGATTAACGGCCAGGCCCACGGACCGGACAACGGGACCACGACCTGCCAACTGCACATGCGGCGGTTCTACGATGGCCAGACGATCGTCATCGAGCCGTGGCGGGCCAAGGCGTTCCCGGTGATCCGCGACCTCGTCGTCGACCGCTCGGCCTTCGATCGCATCATCCAGGCGGGCGGTTACGTCTCCGTCCGCACCGGCCAAGCCCCCGAAGCCAACAGCGTCCCGATCTCCAAGAACGACCAAGAGAGCGCCCTCGACGCAGCTGTGTGCATCGGCTGTGGCGCGTGTGTGGCCGCCTGCAAGAACGCTAGCGCGATGCTGTTTGTGGCCGCCAAGGTGTCGCACCTGGCTCAACTGCCGCAAGGGGAACCGGAGCGAGCCGCCCGCGTCCTGGGTATGGTGGGCCAGATGGACCGGGAAGAATTCGGCAACTGCACCAACACCAGCGAGTGCGAAGCCGCCTGCCCCGCGGGTGTCTCGGTGACGCACATTGCCCGCCTGAATCGCGAGTACGCGAAGGCACTGTACTGCTCTCCACTCGGCCTCGAAGGCCAGTTGCTGACCTCGTCCGGGGCTGGCGGGGACTGATGCCCCAGACATCAGTCATGAGGATGACAGACTTCCCTTCATGCTGGCAGAGCTGTGGCTGGACAATCGGGAACAGCAAATCAACAAATTGCCGACCTCCAGAGTTCGGGCCGGGCAAGGTCCGGGGATGTCCTTATGCCTGCCCTTCACTCAACGAGGTGCCGACCATTTCCGTCGCATGTTCTCAATCACCATGAGATTCCCCTCGTCCAGCTGGGGGTGCTGAGCTGCAACTTCCAGAGCTGCGAACGCTCCTGTGACATCTCCGGAAAGGTACAGCGCATCGGCCCACTGGATGTGAACGATGGGCAGCGAGGGGGTCTGCTGGCGGGCATACTCCCAGAGCGTCCGCGGGTTCCGCCACACGGGTAGGTAGTTCATGCTCGCCATGAAGTACGCCCCGACAATGGCGATGCTCAATGTGAACGTGGTGGCGAAGGAAACCTCCCTCTTGAACGGTGATGACTTCCGGTCCCCGATCAACCACTCGCCACACCGACAGCAGGCCACCGCGACCACCGTGAAGACCACCAGACACGGCAAATACATGTACCGATCGTTCATCAATGTCGTGATCGGAAAGAGATTCATCACCGGGAACAGCAGCCACAACCACGTCGCCAGCGCGAATGCCAGCTGGGGATACTTCTCCCGTTTCATCCACAGAAACGCGGTGAGTCCCCCCCAGGCCAATACCGCCGCCGCGATCTGCGGAGCGATCCCGCGAAACGGCGGATCGTAAAACACGCACAATCCCCGAGGCACCGCGAGCAGCGCTAGATAGCGGAACATCAACGTCGCATCGACCCCGATGATCTCCAACTTGCTCAAATCCAGATGACCACGCAAGCCGCCACCGACCGTCATCTGCGACGACATGGTTTTGAGTGTCAATAGAACACACAGGAAACAGGGGAAGACCTGTTTCCCAGAGGCTTCGGAGAACCGCTTCCGCGCCACCAGCATGTCATAGGCCACGACGATCGGCGGCACGACGACCACGGACGCCTTACTCAGCAGCCCCAGTGACAGCCACAGAATCCCCCACGCTTCATCACGCCCCGTTCGCTGCGGACGCAGGTAACACAGACCGCATAGCAGCATGAACATCGACGAGAGCAGCGTCTTCTGCGACGAGACCCAGGCCACCACCTCCACCTGCAACGGATGCACCGCAAATAGTGCCGCCACGATCCATGCCGTCCAGCGGTTCTGCGTCAGCTGCCGAATCAGCGCGAACACCAGCACGGCGTTGATCGCGTGCAACACAAGATTCGTGGCGTGATATCCGCCGGAGTTCAACCCCCACAGCGTATGTTCGACTAGGAACAGCCCGATGTTGAGCGGGGCAAAGTTCCGTGTGACCGGCTCCGTCATCACTCGCCAAAGATTCAGAGGGTGCCAACTCTTGATCAGATCGTTGTGGACGATGTACGAGAGGTCGTCCAGATTGAGAAACTCATACCGCAAGATCGGCGCGTACAGCACGACCACCAGCGTCACCAGACTCGCCACCGCCCACCAGTGGCGTTTGAGAAACCCGCCCAACTGATTGGCACGGTCCGCCCAGACGCCATCACAATCACTCGAAGTGCACCAAGCGTCGGAGGCATCCGCTGTCTCCGAAGTGAATTCATCGGCCAGGCCGGGATCATCGTTCATCGATTCGCACTCACTGACTGCTCCGTTTCGCCCAGCCACCTCCTGCAGCTGCCAGCCTCCGGTCGGCAGGAGTTATAACACGCCAGGAGATGTGCCAGACAGACGAATCCGGCTCAGCAGCCCCCAGAGTTGAAGCCGTGCGGGGATCCTTGATTTATCTAGGGCACTCGTCTTGTTTCCGCCCGGTCAGGTGTGTGTGTTCATCGGAAGACTCGGCAGCCGGTTCCCCTGCTCCCTCTCCCTGCGGGCGGCGTGAGTTTTGGATTCAGGACATGGTGCGAAATCTGACCCCGTTTTTGAGCAGAGGAATTGGCACAGAAGGTCGCCAAGGGTTCCCTCGAAAGCATTCCACAATTTGGTGAGCGCCCTCGTCGCCTGGCCCCCGAGGTCCGGGCGGAACGGACCTCGGGGGCCGTTCGACTTCTCGGCGCGAACGCAATCGTGGAATAGTCTAATGCTGGGACTTCTCAGCCAGCGGAATGTTGGCTTTCTGAAGAACCTCATCAAACAGAGACTGAGGCGATGTGGAAATCAGAAACCCTGTCGTCTGCTGCCCATCAATGTACCATTCCACTTGAGCGCACTCGAAGCAGATGACGAATACATGCGTCTTGCCATCGTGTATCAATCGGATGGCGTGACGAGGATTGAAGCACCCTGCGACCATGCCATTGTGTTCTGTGACACCAGCTGCGAAGCGAGAGACCAGCGTTGCCTGTGTGTTGGAGTCCTGGATCGTCGTGGAGCCCAGTACGATCCAGTCGTGTAAACGATCAGCTTCAACCAAGCTGTCGCGCCGGTCTGGATCCTGTGATTGCAGCGGGTCCAGTGATAGCAATTCGAAGGCTGTCGCCTTTTGGAGTGCGATCATCGCATCGGGAGGCAGGCGGGTGCCAGACGAGCAGCCCGGTACACCTGCGAACGCTGAGGCGATACCAACCAAGAGCAGGATTCGCAGCATCTGGACTCCAGTAGCAACTCTCGGGTGGGAACGAACTCGCCTCGGACGGTGAGAGCCCCAGTTTGCGTCCACCACTGGCACGCTCGCCTGACGAACTCTCCCGAGAGCTTGAGGCAATCAGGCAATCGATATTCCAGCAGTGACCACCGGGTGTCAACCGGGACCAGTGGGCATTCTACGGAGGGGGCTGCATAGTGGGGAACCCGCCCAATCCGGGGTCGCCCCAGATTCAACCCTACTGGCCATCCGCCATAGCCCCGCCAGCCGCTCAGACAAAACACTGGCCCCCGCAAAACCTGCCGGAATAATTGAAAAAGACGGCGTAATCGGATTGACGATCTCAATCCTCTCGGTAAATTGCGAGCCGTGGGTTTCTTGCCCACAACGCTCTTTGAAATCTGGTTGAATGTGGGTTTCAGACCCAAATCACGCAGTCATGGGTTCTCACTGACAGCCTCCTGATCGTGTTCCTCCGGCATGCCAACGACTCCTGAAACATTCATCACTGGAGAGATCAAGCGAACGCTCGATGAGCGGTTCCGCCTGACCTTGCCAGCGGAGTTTGCGGAGGCCATCACGGATGAAAAAGGGAACACGATCATCGCGAAGGAACGCTTCGGCTGTCTCAGTTTGTGGCGAGCCAGTGACTGGCAACAGCGGAACGACGACGGAGTCGCTCTCATCCGCCAAAAGATTCAGATGGGCCGCATGGAGCAGAAGTGGACCGAGGTACAACGCCTGGGTCGACTGCTCTCCACGCGGTCTCAAGAGACGCAGCTGGCGAATCGGTCGCGGCTCTTGGTCCCCGAAGGCTTTCGCGAATTCCTGGATGTCGACAAGAACCAGGAAGTCGTGGTGGTTGGGGCGGTCATCTGTGTCGAGGTCTGGAACCCCAAAGCGTGGATGGAGCAACTGCGACAGGACATGCCGGACTTTGGCCCGCTGTTTAAGAGCCTCACGGATTGAGGCACGAACGCGGCGTCGGGCGGTTCACGGATTGAAACAACGGGCAGCGTCAGCACACGGATGGTGCTGCGACCCACGGATGCGAAAGCGGCCTGGCGCTCTCCGTTTTTTCAATCGTTGCGATTCTCCGTTCACCACCAGAAATTGTGCAGGGTCTCCAAGAGGACCGGCACGCCTGGGAACAGGACACAATGCGGAACACTCAGTAACTCCATTCGAGTCCCCACAACTCGTTGGAGCATGGACGGCACCGGGCAAGGACGCTCCCGCATCGTTGACTCTCCCAGGCGTGTTTTTTTTGATACGCAGGTCGAACTCCTATGAGCCGTTGACCTGACTCGGCAGCCCCACTCTGCCGAGTAGGCGGTCGGAATCAACAAGGGGGCAATCCACTTGAGCCCCTCAGTCGCGGACTCATCCGACTCGATCTGATCAACGGGGTCTACGAAGTAGATCTGGCTTGATTGCCAGGAAGTTGGTCAATCGAAGTGGTGTCAGCAATGGCGAACCGATGATCATCGAATGTGCGGAGTGTCGGCAGCAGCGGCAGGCGGGGCTATTCTCCATGAGGCCGCCGAAGGCTGATCCGTTGCCCTTCCGGTTAAGTACTCTCGGAACCAGTCACAACGGGCTGGCTCCGGTTGATTCGCTTTGGAATTGACCGGGGTGGCTTAACTCGACAGCGCCAGGTTCTCTGTGTGTTTCGGTGGCAAGTCGTTTTTTTGTAGTGGTTTACTCGTCTTGACTTGGTGTTGAAAAAGAGACGACCCTCCGTGTGCTTTAACGTTTCACGCGGAAACCACGGAAGGTCGTCCCATGACGGTGAAGGATATCTCGCGGCTGGGCAAAATGCTTGGTCAGTTTCTGGCACGGTTTGCGGATTGTTTTGCGAGACCGGCGGGGCGTGCGTTGTTGCTGGTGTATGTGCGGGGGCTGCTGTCGGGTGTGCAGCGCAAGAACGCGGAGGCCATCGCGCTGGACCAGGGGGTGGCACCGCGCACGCTGCAACGATTTCTGGAATCGATTGTCTGGGATGAGCAGTTGTTGCGAGATCGTTGTCAGCAGATTGTGGCTGCCGAGCATGCTCACGCCGAGGCGATTGGCTGTGTGGATGAGACGGGAATGGCGAAGAGCGGGCGCGAGACAGCGGGGGTGAAGCGGCAGTACAATGGCAATCGCGGCAAGATCGAAAACTGTGTGAACCATGTGGCTGTGGCGTATTCGGCTCCGGGGTTTGACTGCTTGCTGGATGCACGTTTGTACTTGCCGGAAGAGTGGGCCAACGATGCGGCGCGCCGAAAAAAACGAACATCCCGGACGAAGTCGTCTTTCAAACCAAGTCGCAGATCGCGCTGGACTTGATTGATCGCGCGAAGTCCAACGGCATCCAAGTGGTGGCGTGGACCGCGGACGAAGGTTACGGTCGTGACGGGGCGTTTCTCGATGGTCTGGACGAACGCGGCGAAGCCTACGTCGTCGAGGTTCCGCCGAACGCTCACGTCTGGATGGTGAAACCGAAAGTCCTGACCACACCGCCGCAAAACGTGCCGGGCCGACCGAAGAAATACCCGCGTCTGCGATCGCGCGAACGCCAGCCGAGCGAAGTCCAGAACCTGGCCAGGGCCTGTCCGGAATCTTGTGTCAGGCAGAATCCGCCTGAGCGGGTGGGGCACATCAGTTCAGGTGTTTGGGTAGGCGGCCCTCGAACTGGATTGCGAAGTGGTTGAGGGCGTCTTTCCAGTTCGGGATCGGCTTGGTCCACTTCTTCG
>JAYTCW010000081.1:0-14912 GCA_043736295.1 Planctomycetota bacterium
GACCCCCGCTTCCACCAGACGGCGGGCCGTCAGCAGGCACTGGCCTAGATGTGGCAGTCCACCAAACTTGCGGGCCTCTACTTGCCGATCCACCCGATCCGGTAACCCGTATCTCACCCGCAGTTTTGTCGGCTCCTGAGACAGGTCAAACGCCTGACGGGTTTCGCTGGACTGCAGGAGTGAAAAAGCCTTGTCGTAATGAATATCCAGAGCGGAGGCGTCCGGCGTGCCTGCGTCGACATTTCCGCTCAGAGGCCCCAGCAGCTGGCGACGGCTCTCGATCCGAGCCGCCGATCCCTCCTTGAGAGGCGTCAATCCGGGCAACTGATACTTCGGCGAACTCGGATCGCCCGCGACAAACGGGTCGTAAGCCGCTCCCAGAAAACCCGCCCGCTGTCCCGGCAAATCGTACCCAAGGTTCGACATGATGTCTGGCAACTGGACAAACTCCGGCAGCTTTCCGTGAGGAAAATGGCGGGCCAGCACCGCACCATAGGGCGGAAAGTTATCCGGCTCGTCGCGCACAATCAGTCGCCCGCCAGCGACCGGAGACCGCCCCGTCAGCGCGTAGTAAGCACCGGCGTTATGATCGACGATCGAGTGATGCACCGCCTGCAACAACGTCACCCGGTGCATCTCGCGCGACAACAAGGGCAAGTTTTCACAGACCGGAAGCCCAGCCAGCGAGGACGAGATCGGCCGCGTTTCTCCTCGATACTCGATCGGAGCCGCGGGCTTCAGATCCCACATGTCCTGGGTCGCCGGGCCACCCTCCAGAAACAGGAGGATGCATGATTTCGCCCGTTGTGCCCCATGGGCTTCATCGGCCTGCAACAGCTGCGGCAGAGCCAGCCCCAAGCTTCCGAGTGAGCCGACGCGCAGGAGATCACGACGTGTGAACACGATAAAACTCGCGAGGAGAGAGGTGGCCGATCAGCCTTCAGGAAGAGGCGAGTCTAACTCGACGGAGGACAACCGTCGATGGTTTTTCAACGGATGAGTGACCCCGCGTGTGCCTCAGAAAAGTCAACAGCCAGTCCCTCTCTGCCCCCTCTCCCCACTGGCGGCGCGACTTTCTGTGAGTGCTTGACTGTGGGGAGAGGGCCGGGGTGAGGGGCCCAGAGCGAGCGGGTGGCCCCCTCACCTCACCCTCTCCCTCGCAGTGAAGGCAGCCCCGGAAATCCAGCCGATTGCGGGAGCGAGGGGGCAGTAATCGGGCGGATGGCACGGTCTGATCCTTTGCGAAGGCCGTGGTCTCCTCGCCGCTCCCACGCCCTTCCTCAAAGCCGTCATGGCGTGCCACCCAAAACCACTCGTTTTCTGTCTGGACGGCATCATCGGTCGTGCCACCCGACTAGGCGATGGCGATCAATTTAAGAAATACATGGAATACTCCTCTTGACGGTTCGGTGAATCAGGATACCGTGAAGAGAGTGTTGGGAAACTTGTCCGGAATCCAAGGAGAATTGAAATGCCTCTCGCCTCTCGCCTCTCGCCTCTCGCCTCTCGCCTCTCGCCTCTCGCCTCTCGCCTCTGTTGATCTTGTTGAGTGTTGTGGGGTTCATGATCGGTTCCGCGTTCGGACCGTCGTACGGTTCGACGCAAGAGTTGGATGAGTCTCAGACGAATCTCACGGTGGGGGGGCAGAGTTCGGGGGGAGGTGGTTCTGAATTCAATACGTGCATCACAGAGAATGAAGCCTGCAATCAATCATTGCAGTGTCCCACTGGGGAAACGAGTCCGGAAGTTTGTGCGGATAGCGTGTATAACGATCCGACAGGCACTCACAACAAGAAATGTGCTGAAGACCCGTATTCTGGTCGCCACTGTGAACTCCTCAACCCGCAGGGCACTTGCTCACGCCACAGGCAGTGTAGTTCGACAACGGTTCAGGGAACCAAGTACTGCATTCCTAATAATGGCGTGGTCCAGGTGATCATCACAGGGAAAAATGGGATTGGGGATGAGTGTCCATAATGAGGTGTCCCGTGCTTCCAAGTCATCGTCGTGTGATTGTCTGCGGACTGATATGGGGGTGCCTGCTCGGGGCCTCCCTCTCGGTCCGATCGGCGGAACCAGAGATTGTGGGCGATCGTCAATTGCTCCCGCTGCTCGTCACTGCGCAAAAAACGCTGCAGGCTTCGCTTACGCGGGGTTCGTTCGAATTCACGTGCCGAAGCGAAACCCGGAATAGCGGGAAGGTTCGAACCTGGAGCGAAGCGGAGGGAAAACTGGTCTGGCAAGATTCCCTGTGGTTTCTCACCTCCCGTCATACCAGCTTGGAATACGAGAGAACCTTGCCGGATTCCCCGTTATTGCGATATGTGTGCGCTGGCGGGCGAGTGATGATCTCGCGCGACAAGTCCGGTGAAGTGCAGCGGTATCCGGTCCAACAACATACGCTCCCCCGCGTACTCCAGTGCCTGCCAGCCACGACTTGGGTGGGCACTCATTGGCCCTGGGGAGCCCCCAATAACTCGCATTGGCTCTTCGATCCCACCCGAGATCGGCAGAAGGAGGGCATCACATACACAGTCTCCCGCGACGGTGATTTAGTGACCGTCAAACGGGCGAGTTCGTTTGGTGAATCAGTCGCTGTCGTCTCACTCGCTCGTGGGGGAGGCATTCTGCAATTCGACGAACTTCCGCGTGAACCAACGATTCCCAGTCATGTGGAGATCCGGCAAAAGTTTGACTGGCAACAGCATGCCTCCGGTCACTGGTATTGCCAACAGTTTACCGAGGAGTGGGCGGATCATACGGCGGAAGGTGTGCGCGAGGTGACGACACTGGATCTACACGTCAAGTCATTTGCTCCCGCTGACCCACTTCCGACATCTTGGTTCTCCGAGAAGCGTCTCGAACTTCCCACTCAGCACGTCACACGCCGTTTGATGCCAGACGGCACATGGGAAAAAACGGGGGCATTGGACCGCGAAGCGTTGCTACCGGGGCTACTTGATGATGCGGCTCAACTGATGCGGAAGCGTGGTTTCGCAAAAGATCCTCTGCCTGCGAAGGACCAGTGATGCGATACATTGGGCTCGCTGTGGTGTGGACGCTCGCAGTCTTATGCCTGCCCGTGTTGGCAGTCGCAGCTGAGCAAGAGTGCGGCCTGCATTGTTTATATCTTTCGGCCAAAGCACTCGGAGTGGAGGCCGCATCACTGGAGAAACTCCGGACGCAGCTGGGGCCGATTACTAATCAAGGCTACTCGCTCAAGCAGATCGAGGATGCCGCAGTGGGTTTGGGCCTCCACGCGCGGTCTGTCCAAACGACACTTGACGATCTGCGCCGATTCGAGAGACCGTTGACTTGTATCGCGACGATGAAAACCAGCGACAATGAGCAAAAGCATTTTGTCCTGATCGGCGAGGTGTCCGACAGTTTAGTCTGGATGATCGATGGCCCCCTCCACAGCGACCTGCCGCGAGCGACCTTTGAAGGCAGTTGGGAAGGGACCGCACTCTTGCTCAGCGTGCGTCCCATTCAATTGCCGCCTCCCGAGTCCGATTGGTCTGGATGGGTTTGGTGGGCGAGCGGAGGGATATTGATCGTGTGGGTGTTCCTGCTGCTTCGCCAGCAGTTCAGTCAGCGAACAACTCGAGGCATGCCCCGCTTGGCGATCCTGCTGACAGGAGTCTGGGCACTGACTGGCTGCGCGGAGACTGGTCCCCCAGGGAGGCCCGCATTGCTGATGCGGACCACGTCACTCGATGCGGGCGTGTTAAAGATCGGTGAGGAGAAAACCGTCTCGTTCGACCTGGAAAACTCGGGCCGCGCGGACCTGATTTTGCAAGACATCGTCAAGTCCTGTACGTGTTTCGATGTCGTCATCGGTCAATCGATACTCAAACCCGGGGAAAGCACCCAACTCGTCATGACCATTCGCTCGCTGACACCGGGCATTCATCACAGCCATGTGAAGATCCTGTCCAACGACCCGGATCGTCCCTCGGAAGTGGCTCGGGTTCAGTTTGAAACGCAATCGGAGTTCGAGTTCGACCCGCCGGAATTGAACTTAGGCAATGTTCTTCCGCACATGAAGTTGGAGAAAACTTTTCTCCTGCGACGCAAAATCGTGGATGCATCGGTGCGGATGATTGCCTGGAAATGTCCACCGGGGATAGAAGTCAGCCCCACAGAACCCCAGGAATTCGGGACTCCGATGAGAGTGATCGTCGAGACGGGAGATGTTCCCGGTGATCATTATGCACAAGTCAGTCCCGTCTTCACGGGAACTCCCGTGCAGATGCGATTGCCCGTCACATGGCGTGTGTCTCCCGAGGTGCAATTTTCCCCGACGGAGCTCTTCCTGGGCCAAGTCCAGCCGGGTCAGGAGGGGGTCGGAACGATGATCGCTTCGCTGGTCGAATCAATCCCCACGGACGGGTGGTCCTGGTCTTCCGAGGACAAGGACATGCAGCTCGAATTCAGTTCGAACTCTTCGAGGCACAAGATTCTCAAGGTCCGCTGGCGGGCCGGTCCGCACGGGGACAGTATTCGTTCGTCGACCATCGTCTTTCGCAGGGGATCTCAAGAGTATCAGATTCCCGTCTCGATGGTCTTGGCCACGGGAGCTGTTCCATGAATTGCCAATCCACGCACTCTGACTTTCGTCCACTACGTGGTGGATTCACGCTCACGGAAATCCTGGCAACACTGGCGATTATTGGGCTGCTGCTGGCGGTCACAGTCCCCGCAGTGCAAAGTGCTCGCGAGTCTGCCCGCCGGACGCACTGCACGAATCAGTTGAAGCAGTTCGGGATCGCGCTGCATGCGTTCGAAGCCACTCATCGGACTCTGCCCGCTCCCTTAAAGCGAGACACGGGAACGAATGTCATCTCTAATCCGTACTCCGTGCATACACAGATTCTGCCAATGCTGGATCAATCATCGATCTACAATCGAATCGACCTGCTGAGGTATGTGTCCTACGAGGATGTCGTGTTGCAACCCGTGTTGCAATCACCGATTCAGGTGTTTGAATGTCCATCCGATGTTCATCACGCAGGAGGGAATAACTACCGGGTATGTACGGGGTCCGGAACCATAGTCGGGATTGAAAATGCTTTTTCCGGAACTCGGTCCGATCCGGCCATGGGGCTGTTTGGTCGTCTGCGATCACATCGACTCTCAGAGGCGACAGATGGACTCTCGCAAACAGCCATGGCCTCCGAGATCACGAAGTCGAATCCTCGTGGTGGCAGCTATGGGGCCAACGATTACTGGCTGTCGGGCTATATCAGAATTACGCAAATCTGGACCACTGCGGAGGCTTTGGCCATCTGCCAGACCAACCCGGCGAATCCCCCCGTGTCTTACCCCGCTGTGGGGCACGCGTGGCATGTGGCGGGGTATAGCCAAACGGCTTACAACCATGTCGTTCCGCCCAATCCCGCTTTCGCCGATTGTTCGATGGACGAGTTCGGCACGGGCGACACCGATTCGCTGAAAACAGGCGTATTCAGCGCACGCAGCTTTCATCCCGGAGGGGCGAACGTCCTCCTGGGAGACGGTCATATCCAGTTCGTATCGAGTACCATCGACACCAATCTATGGCGTGCGATCGGAACACTGGCAGGTCATGAAGTGATCTCGTTTTAAACTCGCGGGGTGGTTCTGAGAGCCGCATGCCTGGAGACGGACGGGCAAATGTGCCCGTCCCACATTTATGCCGCGAACATGTTCTTGAACCTCGGATCGCGGCTGAGGTCGCTTTCCTTCGACGGCGTTTCGGCGATCATGCGTTCCACCACGCGGTCGGTCGTGATCCCTTCGCTTTCAGCGGCGAAGTTCACCACGATGCGGTGGCGCAGGACGGGGGCGGCGAGGGCGGCGATGTCTTCGGTGGTCACGTGGGTGCGGCCTTGCAGCAGGGCACGGGCCTTGGAACCCAGCAGCAGGAACTGCACCGCGCGGGGGCCAGCACCCCAGCTGAGCCACTCGGTAATGAAGGCGGGCGTTTCGGGCTGGTTCAGGCGGGTTTGGCGGACGAGGGCGAGGGCGTAGTTGACGACGTGGTCCGAGACGGGCACCTCGCGCACGAGCAGTTGCAGGGCGAGGACTTCTTCGGCATCCAGGACCGGGGTGATGTCCTTGGCCTTACCGCCGGTCGTCTGGATGGCGATCTGCTTTTCCTCGGCGAAGGACGGGTAGGTCACGAAGACCTTGAACATGAAGCGGTCTTGCTGGGCTTCGGGCAGGTGGTAGGTGCCTTCCTGTTCGATGGGGTTTTGCGTGGCCAGCACGAAGAACGGGTCATTGAGGACGTGCCGAGTCTGGCCCACGGTGACTTGCCGCTCCTGCATCGCTTCGAGAAGGGCAGCCTGCGTCTTGGGCGGCGTGCGGTTGATTTCGTCGGCGAGGACCACATTGTGGAACAGCGGGCCCTGGATGAAGCGGAACTCCCGCTCGCCGGTCGACTTGTTCTGTTGCAGCACATCGGTCCCGGTGATGTCCGCAGGCATCAGGTCGGGCGTGAACTGAATGCGGCTAAACGTCATCGATAATGTCCGGGCCAGCGTGCTGATCATCAGCGTCTTGGCCAGCCCGGGCACCCCTTCCAGCAGACAGTGTCCCCGGCTAAACAGCGAGATCAACAGCTGATCGATGACATCCGATTGCCCGACGATGACCTTCGACATCTGCTCGCGGATCGCGGCGTACGCCTTCTGGAGCTTGGCGATCGATTCTCGTGCGGCGTCGGTCTGGAGTTGGGTCGAGGTGTCGGACATGGATCGGTGTACCGGCTGTGTGGGACGTGGCGGGATTCGCTCTGGGTGAATGGTAGGGCATTGAGGGGAAGTTGTCAGTGGTCAGTTTTCAGTTCTCAGAACATCGGGCGGGCCTCTCAGGCATTCTGAAAGGCCCCGGCAGGGTTCCACTGACGACTGAAAACTGACGACTGAACACTCCCCCCATGAAAGATTCCCGTCCCTCCGTCGTGTATACCTATCGAACGGAGGAACGATGTCGCGTGTGCCGGACACTCGTGCGAGTCTGATCCTGCGTCTGCCGACCAAGGCGGACGCCCAGGCGTGGCGGGAGTTCGTCTCGATCTACGAGCCGTTTCTGCATCGGTTTGTGCTGCGGCAGGGGCTGCAAGATGCCGACGCTCGCGAACTGGTGCAGGATGTGCTGCTCTCCGTGGTGCAAGCGGTCGGGCATTGGCAGAACGATGCGACACGGGCGAAGTTCCGGACGTGGCTGTTTCGGATTGCCCGCAACCGATTGATCGACGTGTTGAGCAAGCGGCAACGCCAGGCGGCTCGCAGCGGGTCGAGTGGACTGCATGAGATCGCCCAACCCGAACGACTCGTCGAGCAGGCGTTGCTCGCCCATCGCCGCGAACTCTTTCGGTGGGCCGCCGCGCGGGTGAAGGAGCAGGTGCAACCTGCGACCTGGCTCGCCTTCTGGAGGACCAGCGTCGAGGAGGCCCCCGTGGCCGATGTCGCCCGCGAACTGAAGATCACGACGGGCGCGGTCTACATCGCCCGCAGCCGCGTGCTGTCCCGCCTCAAAGAGGAGCTGAAGACGCTGGAGGCTGATGATGTCTTGTAACCAGTGCAAAGCCCGTAGGGTGGGACCAGCCGCTCTGGGCGCAGGCCCACCATTCCTTGAGTCACGTCGAACATGGTGGGCCTGCGCTCCAAAGCGAGCTTGTCCCACCCTACGGGAGTGTCCACATGTCCTGTGAACCCGCCCGCCTGAATGTGTTACTGGTCGGCAACGAAGACTCCGCTGTCTTTCGCGAGGCTCAACTCCACGTCGACACCTGCCCGCAGTGCCAACGGAAGCTGCTCGAACTGTCGGGGGACAGCCCGCTGGTGCGTGAGGCGTGCGAGACTCTGCGACAAGAGGGGGAGGCCGACACCGACGCGGAATGGGCGAATTCATCGGTCATCATCCAGCTCGATTCACTACAGAACCTGGACAACCCGATCGATTCCGAATCGATCTCGCTCGACTTCCTGTCGCCCCCCAGCCAACCCGACCTGCTCGGGCGATTGGGGCGGTATGAGATCGAGCGGCTGATCGGCACGGGGGGCATGGGAGTCGTCCTCAAGGGGTACGACACCGAGCTGCACCGCGTCGTGGCCATCAAGGTCTTGCTCCCGCACCTCGCCAACAGTGGGGCCGCTCGAAGACGCTTCGCCCGCGAGGCTCAAGCCGCAGCTGCTGTGGTCCATGAGCATGTCATCCCGATCTACAACGTCGAGGTCGAAGGCGATGTTTCGTATCTGGTGATGCAGTACGTTCCGGGGAGGTCGCTGCAAGCTCGTGTCGATGAGCAGGGGCCGCTGCGGGTGCAGGAGATTTTGCGTCTGGCCCGGCAGGCGGCACTCGGTCTGGCAGCTGCGCATGAGCAGGGCGTCGTCCATCGCGATGTGAAGCCCGCGAACATGCTGCTGGAGGAGTCGGTCGATCGGCTGTTGATTTCGGACTTTGGACTGGCGCGGACGGTCGACGATGCCACGCTGACTCGCACGGGAATTGTGGCCGGGACGCCGCACTACATGTCTCCCGAGCAGGCCGAAGGAGAGGTCGTTGACCAGCGGAGCGACCTGTTCAGCCTGGGGAGCGTGATCTACTTCATGAGTACGGGACGGCCTCCGTTTCGGGCCCCGTCGTCGATGGCCGTGCTGCACCGCATCTGCCACGAGACGCACCGTCCCGTCGATGAGGTCAACGCCGACATCCCGGTGGAACTCGCCGAGGTGATCGAACAGCTGCTTTCGAAGAAGCCGCAAGATCGGTTCACTGATGCGAAGGCGGTGGCTGCCAGGCTGGATGAACTGCTGACGGAACTCCAGCGTGGAGGCCAGCTGCGGCGGCGCAGCTGGAAACGCCGGTGGTTCAGAATGCTTCAGCAGTGGCGCGGCCGGTTGACGCTGGGAGCAGCGGGGCTGGCGTGCGTGCTGCTGGGTGTGTGGGTCAGTCGCTGGTTCGGCGGGTCTGTGGTGACGAGGGAGGTCGTTCCGTCCTTGTTGCCGGTCGCCGCGTCTGCGTCCCCCGAGCCGACCGTACCCGCAGCGAAACGGCACGAGCCCATCACCCTCGACCCGGATACGTTTGCGAACGATCTGCGCGAGGCCCAAGAACTCCTCCACCGAATCGAAGCCCGCGACATCTCGCATCCGAGCCCGTCTCGCGACACCAGCTGGGAACCGGATGTCTCAGAACTGAGGTCCAGATTGGAGCCATGAACAGTGCCCGTCCTACGCGAACGTCGCCGATTTCTCCGAAATCGGTGGTGCGACTCTCGACACGGACAGCGTTCTCGCATCCGGCGGAAAGTCGATGCCACGAAAAGCGGTGAGCGGCACGGCGGTCGTAGCTCATGTCGCTCCGCGACTGAGATTTCGAGAGCCGGAGGATGATTCAACACAACGTCGGCATTCCCCACGGAATGCGAGTCGCGGAGCGACATCGCCTACGGTCAAAGTCGTCGGATTCTCCGAATCCGGTAATTGTGGGGAATCAGCGCCTTGGCGCTCGCCTGCTGTTGAAACCGGACTCTAGCGAGTTCCAGCTGATCTGCTCATCACGTCGATCCACCGGATTCGGAGAATTCGGCGACTTTGCGAAGCAAGAAGACGACAAACGATTTACCATCACCCTTCTCAAAAGGTCACACTCATGAAACGTACTCTTTGGAAATGGGCCGCACCGGTGGGGGTGCTGGCCCTGGTCGCCGTGTGGGTCTCAGCCCAGGAGGACAACAAGCCGGGTCTCATCGATCCAGCTTCGGGAAATCGATCAGCAAGTGGATACCCGCAAGTACAAACTTACAAAACGCAACTTGATGTCCGTCAGCCTGATGGAAGCGTGAAGCCGGTGATGGTCGAGGATTCAACGTATCCAATAGGCCAACCGGGGTTGGGCAGTCCCTCGGGGATGGGGATGCCGGGAAGGTCTGGCGCGTCCCCATCGGCGAGTGTTGGCGAGCCGATGCGAGTCAAGCTCGTCCCTCGGACGGTCTATGAGTCTCAGATGGTGCCGATCTCCGAATCGGAACTCAGAGACATGCAGTCGTATCAGGTCACTCTGCAGACTCTGCGCAACGAAAACCTCGCCGAAGACACCAAAGCGAATGCCCGAGTGATGCTGGCCAAGTTCGTCGCGCTGCAGTTTGACCGCGATCTGGAGAGCCGCGAAAAAGATGTCGTGGAACTCGAAGCCCGCGTCAAGAAGCTGCGCGAGCAGCTCGATAAGCGGAAGGCCGCCAGAGAGAAGATCATCGAGCTGCGACTGACGACGATTCAGAATGAGATCGACGGGTTGGGATTCCCCGGAGGCACGGGGATGGCTCCGGGGGAAGGGTTCACGGGTCCTGCTTTCGGTTCGAGTGGGAACTTTGCTCCGAACCGTGAGCCTGAGTTGGATCCGAATTCGATCTTGGATGCTCCCTCGTACAATCCACCAAACTCTATCCCTTCGGACCCGCGTTCACTCCCATTTCCAGTCCGAGCTGAAGAAGCCCCGCCCGAAGCGTTACCCGTCGCTCCAACTCCGAATGTCGAAGCATTCGTGGACCCCGCCCCCGCTAAGAAGTATTCCCCCGTCGAGTTGCCCCCCGCACGTAAGAAGTCAGAGGAAGAGGCAGCTATAAACATTCTGCAAAACCCATCATTCGAAGATGGCCCTCAAGGCTGGGGCACTGGCAACAACCCACCCACTGTCGAATATCGCGTTCCGGAGAAAGCTGGGGTCGACGGGACTCGCGCAGCTGAGATCAAAAAGACCGAGAACAAATATTTCCCGATCTCAGCCTGGGAGCAGACGATCAAATACACCGGCGATGCTCCCGCGATACAGTCGTCGGCCACGGTCAAAACCGAGAACGCCACGAAGGCGATCCTCGATGTGCTGTTTCTCGACGACAAGGGGGAGTGGATCAAGCACGAGTGGGCGGCGTACATCGGCGATCAGAATGCGGAGCCGAAGCCGCTGACCCACGACTGGAAGGAATACAAAGGGGCCGTCGCCATCCCCGCCGGGACCAAGCAGATTGTCATCGGCCTCCAAGACTACGGCCCCGGCACGGTGTGGTTTGATGATGTGTCGGCTGTGTATTTGAAGGAGTTGCCAAAGGAGCCGAACAACGTGCCCAAGTGAAACAAGAACCCCAGAGTGGCAATTAAGCCGGTGACTGTGCTCTCCACCGAATGAGTTGCAGGACGATTCCGAGTCAAGCAGGAGGTAAACCGCAAGAAACTCAATAAACGCAAAAAAGGAAGGCCTCCCCCTTTTGCATTTTTTGAGTTTCTTGCGGCCCCTCCCCATGAATCGTCATCGCTGTTCGCTGGACGCAATTTACGCCCACTTCACTCCATGAGCGGTGAGGGACAGTGCGTCCGACCGGCGATGACAATCACTCCGGCACGTGGATCGTGGCCTTGATGTGCTTGAGGTTTGCCACGATCGTGAACGACATCAGCACCAGCAGCGTCCACGCACTCCACTTGCTGACATGCACTCTGGCCCACGCCCCGACCTGATGCGGGTAGGCCCACAGGCCGAAGAATGTCCCGAAGTTCTCGGCCAGCCAGATGAAGAAACCGATCAGCACCAAACTCACCACCAGCGGCATCCGCAGCTCCCTCTTGTACGAACGAAACGTCACTGTGGAGCGGGCATAGAGACCGAGCGCACACGCGGCCAAGTACCAGCGATAGTCTCCAATGAAATGGTGCGTGAAGAAGTTGGCGTACAACGCCAGTGCGACCGTCGTGGCCATCCAGTACGGCGGATGATGTACGATCTTCAGATCGAACAACCGCCACGCCTGGATGATGTAGCTACCGACAGCTGCGTACATGAACCCGGAGAAGAGTGGGACGCCGAAGAATTTGGTGTAGGCAAAATCGGGGTACGACCAGGAGCCGATGGCCTTGGAGGTCTTGAACAGTTCGAGTCCGATCCCGAGCAGGTGGAACAGCGAGATCGCCTTCAGTTCGTCCTTTGTCTCCCAGCCCGACCAGACCATTGCCGCCTGAATGGCCAGGGCGATGACGAGCAGCAAGTCATACCGTGGGACGCCGAGGAAACCGGCGCGAGGCAGCAGCAGCACAGCCAAAAAGAACGCCCCCGCAAAGACGCAGGCGAGGGCTTCCTTGACGGTGAAATAGACGAACTCCCACAGCCAGTCACGGAGCGTGGCGGGTGACTCGCTCGAAGGTATGACGGTCTCGATGGCGTCCGGCATGGCAGGCGTCGACACCTTGGACATTGCGGGAAGGGGGGGTGGGTAAGCAGTGACCGTTATCGGGAGAACGGCGATTGAATGCAATGCACATGCAGGGGGAACGAGTGCGGGGCCGGAGTCTTCGGGCGATCTTGGTGTCGGACCGCTCACTCGGGATGTGGGCGGAGAGCCCAACACCTCTTCTGGGGCCGAGTTCTCGTCAGGAGAGCGGCCAGTGGAAACCGCCCCGTCAGACTTCCGAAGTCTCCGAAGACTCCGAAGACTTCGGAAGTCTTTGGGTACGCGAAGGCTGGCTGGTCGCATCAGGAGACGTACGCCTCGCTGATGCTCATTGAAGTTGCGACCATGAGACACGGATCGCACCGGCGTTTATGAAAAATGGTCTTTTCGAATTCGAAGTGGTGAGACATTCACGGTGTTGGCATCTGGCGGGTCAGTTTCCACTGGCCGACTGCCTTAACATCCACCGAGTCCGCAGGCTTCGCGGGCACGGGTCAGGACTTCGATGGCTTTGACTCGGGCTTTCTTTGCTCCCTCTCGAAGCACATCGCGCACGGTGTCCGGGCTGGCGGCGAGTTGGGCGCGGCGGTCGAAAGAGGGGCCGAATGCCTCCATCGCCTGGTCATACAGCGCCTGCTTCGCCTCACCGTACCCCATGCCACCCGCGCGGTACTTGGCAGCGAGAGCGGTTTGCTGCTCCTCGTTAGCGAACAGCTTGAACAGCGTGTACACCGAACAGGTTTCGGGGTCTTTCATATCCTCGACCCCCTTCGAGTCGGTCTTGATCGACATGATCTTCTTACGGAGTTGCTTCGGCTCCATGAAGACTTCGATCGTGTTGTTGTAGCTCTTGGACATCTTCTCGCCGTCGAGGCCCGGCACCTTGGCCAGTGATTGCACCACATACGGATCGGGTAAGACAAACACCTCGCGCTCGTAGATGGTGTTGAAGCGGTGGGCCACGTCGCGCGTGACTTCGATGTGCTGGATCTGGTCCTGCCCCACCGGGACCAGATTGCTGTCGTACAGCAGGATGTCCGCTGCCATCAGCACCGGGTAGGTGAACAGCCCGGCGTCGGCGGCGAGGCCCTTGGCCTTTTTGTCTTTGTAGGCGTGGCATTTCTCCAAGAGGTGCATCTGCGTGACGGTCATCAGCAACCACGTCAGCTCCGTCACCTCGGGGACATCAGACTGCACGTAGAGCGTGGCCTTGTTCGGATCGAGGCCGAGTGCCAGCAAGTCGAGCGCCGCATTGGTGACGTTTCGCCGCAAGTCAGCTGGGTTGCGAACTGTGGTCAGCGCGTGCAAATCAGCGATGAAGTAAAATGCCGCATCGTGCTTTTGTAACTCGATGTACTGCCGGACCGCCCCGAAGTAGTTGCCCCAGTGAATCTGGCCGGTCGGTTGAATGCCTGAGAGAACGCGCATGGAGGAATGGGCTTCGAGACAAGGAAGAGGAGGTTGACCGCCGTATGAACAAGAGGCATCTTCAGGGAGGTGATGTCCTGGAGTCAAGAACGCCGGACATTGCATGCGGGAATCCGATGGATCGGAGATGCCACGTTGTGGAGAGTGAAGCCACCTGCACTTGGCGAGCGACCGTGGAAACCGACCCACCAGACTTCCGAAGTCTCGGAAGACTTCGGAAGTCTTTTGAGACGCGATGTCTGGCCGCTCGGCTGATCGCTGGAGAAGACCGCAAATGAAGTGGGGGAGTCGAAAACGACTCCCCCAACATGGTGGTTTCCGAATCGGAACGGACTTCCGCTCAGATCACGCAGTGCATTCCGGCACCGCGTATCCCGCGCGGTAGGGACGGGTCAGCAGCGCATTCGCCGCGTCATTGCTCATGAACCGCTCGGTCGCGGGGTCCATTTCCAACCACGGGCCGACGCTGATCGACGGTGAGTCGACCTTCACCCCGTTGGCTCCCAAGTGTTCTGCCATCCGGGCGACCGAGTCGCTGAACCGCTCGTTCCCCTTCACCGCTTCCGCAGCTTGCTCGCCGGTCATCTTGGTTCCCAGTCGATGCGAGATCGTCCCGGTGTGGCACAAGGCGCTCGAGAGGTGCCCCTCCAGGATGTCGGCGTTGAGGTCTTCTCGCTTCCGTGACCGCACACAGTCGAGGAAGTTGACGAAGTGGTTCCCGCTGCGATCTTTGTCCGACCACTTCTGAACCTCCTTGTGGTCGTTGTCAAAGGCCACGGCATTCGAGTAGCTCGGGATGACGACGTACCCCTGCTCGCACTGCACAATGACGCCGACTTGCGACCCACGGTATTTATCCATGTCTTCGCTGCCCCATCCGCCCTCTTGCAGGGCTTTGTCTCTTGGCAGGCCCCGCGTTTCGAAGATCAGTGGGGCGGCTGCATAGTCGTGGTAGACGATCTGGGTGTTGGCGGTATCACCAGCGTCTTCGTAGCCGAGTCGACCACCGATGCTCATCACCTTGGGGGAGAGCTGCTGTTCACCGAGGAACCAGCGGGCGATGTCCATCTGGTGAATCCCCTGATTCCCCATGTCGCCGTTGCCGGTGTTGTAGTCCCAGTGCCAGTCGTAGGAGAGGCGAGGCCGGAACAGCTCCCGCTTCTCGGCCGGTCCGCACCACAGGTCGTAATCGATGTAGGCCGGGATCTGCAGCGGCTTGTCGAGTTTGCCGATCGAAGCTCGCGGCTTGTAGCAGGTGCCGATCGCGTACTGG
>JAYTCW010000082.1:0-5436 GCA_043736295.1 Planctomycetota bacterium
AAGCCCGGCAGCAGTGGGGAAGACAACACGTCATTGATGTTGAGAATTGTCGGTTCGTCATGCAGACGGAAGACATGCACCCGCCGATGGTCCGGATCGATCACCCAGACTTCACCAACACCAGCCGAAAGGAACTCACCCGCCTTCGCAATCACTCCGGGCCAACGGTCGGTCGGAGAACGAACTTCGATCGCGACATCGGGAGGCGTCGTGAAGTGACCGACTTGGACTTTGCCATCCGGGAGCTTGTCTTGGTGAATGACTAGCAGGTCGGGGCCGCGCACAGAATCCGGAGTACGTTGCGTTTGGACGCCACTGTCATTCGACACCACCCGGTACAGAGCCCCATCGCGAATCCACAGCTTCAACTCGAAGCTGAGGTTGACGCAGATCAAGCCATGTCGACCGCCGGGATTGGTCATCTCCACGATCTCCCCGCGCACGAGTTCCACTGGCCTGTCAAATGACATGGTCGCGTACTCTTCGGCGGTGATGAGGGTGGCTGTGGACATGGTGAATTCCATTTAGCGTGCGTCGCCTTCGAAATCGGATTCGTCCAATCCGAAGTGGATGCGGTGATAAATCCGGGACATCTCCAGATGGAATTCCGGAACGGAAATCTGAACCTGACCTTTCTCGAATGCCGCCATCATCCAGCGGTCATCTGGTTGCCGCGTGAAGACTTCCACACGAGGGCGATCTTGGGAAACCAGGATGTAGGTCTGGAGTGAATCAATCTCGCAGTAGTGCGAGAACTTTCTTCCCCGGTCAAACGCCTCAGTCGATGGCGACAAAATCTCAACCACCAGCAATGGATTCAGAAGAGTGTCTTGCGGAGTCTCATCGGACTGAGGATCGTCTTGACCGACGGACAGGTCGGGGTAGAAATAGTTCCCACGCGGAGTGCGAATCTTCAATTCGGAGTTATAAACCCAATAGCCCTTCGGCTCTAGCGCCACTTGAAGCGCGAGCCCCAGGTTGATTCCAAGCAGGCTGTGGATTCGACTCCCTCCAGTCATCGGTCGCCTCACTCCTTCGACGTACTCGTGCTTCAACCGGGCCACTCGTTCGAGTACCAAGTATTCCTCGATCTTGAGGTGCGGAGGCGTTGCGGTACTCATAATCTCTCCTCCGCAGCCAGTCGTACGATCTCCCCGCGCACGATCTCCCTCGACGTGTCGAACGACATGCGGGAGAACTCTGCGGCGGCGATGAGGGTGGCAGTGAACATGATGACACTCGGACTACGCGTCGGCCTCCTCGGGGGTGACTTGAGCAGTGGTGAAATCGACCTGGTCGTAGATCTCGGCGATGGAGATCTCGCAAGTCGGATTCGGGATCACAACCACCCCTTCGTGGAAGGCCGCCATCGACCAACACCCGGAGGATTCTCGGCTGTAGACTTCGACAGCCGAGTGATCCTGCGAGACCAGAACATAGGTTTGCAGCGAATCGATCGCTCGATATCGCTCGAACTTTCGTCCGCGATCATGGGCTTCCGTCGATGGTGACAAAACCTCCACGATCAAGAGGGGGTTCAGCAGAATGTCGCGCCGACCATCTTCGAACATCGCATTGTCACCCGCCACGGTCAGGTCGGGGTAGGTGTACGAACCGCGAGGCGAGCGGACTTTCATGTCGCTCGGGTAAACACGGAACTTGCGCCCCTTGAAGACTCGTCGAAGCTCGGCTCCGAAGCTTAGCGAGATGAGGTTATGCGCTTCGCTGGCTCCCGACATGGGAATGACCTCTCCGTCGATGAAATCACTCTTGTACGAAGCAGCCCGCTCGGTAGCGAGATATTCCTGGGAGGTTGAACGCGGCATGGTGGCAGTGGACATGGAGCTAATTTCCTTTCAGCCAGCAGGTGACCAATGCAGCCAGAACGCCACCTAAGAGTCCAAAGATTGCCGAGACCCACATACTCCGCCGCTCCAGTTCATGCGATGAAAGGTTCACCGCCGCGCTATGCAGCTTCATGGCAGTCTCTTGCAACTGGAGAATGCGATCAGGCTTCAACGCAGAGCGATTGGGTTTCTTTCCTTTTTTCGCTTCAGCCACCGTGTCGCCAGCGGCGTCTGGGTTCGGCGATGCGGTGTGACTGGGATCAGCGGGGGATTCGACCTGATCTTTAGGATCGTCGGATTGAAAGAACCGTGACCAAAGCCGCAAGAGTTCGCTCTTACCCTCAACCGAGAAAAACTCGGGGTGTGAATTGGCAGTTTTCTTCCAATCCCTCTCCGAATTCTCATCAGCACCCGGACATTGAATCGCTTCGGCAACTTTGCTTGGACTGACTCCCGTGTCTTGCTTACAGGTCGCCAAATACCCAATCAAAGCCAGAACCCGTTGCAGTTCGTACTCGCCGAGATAGGGATTGTATACGTTAGCACTTTGGCAACACACACCTTTGAGCCACTGCCACGGCTTGCGAAGACAACAACACAGATATGAGGATGCGGAACTCATCGCGAAAACCCCTTCACCTTGAGGATCGCATGATCCGGATGGTCAGGATTCGGTACGAGGCGGCATCGGGCGCAGTCGACGTAGAGATCAGTCATCTCCAGGACTGTCTGCCCGATCAACACCTCGTCTCCCAACACCAGACAATCCACAGCTGTGCCTCGCCCCATCAATTCGACGAAGACGGGATGGGTGACATACCCCAGGTCGATGCGCCCGTCCGCATAGCGGGCTTCACGCTGACCGCGAATTGCAATACCGAGGGCATCGGCCACTGGCTGGGGAATGACTGTGGCCACAGCACCCGTATCAACCATCGCATCGACTTCGCATTGCCGCACCTGATCTTCGGTGATCTCGCCCAATTCGAGTCGCACCGCATCAAACGCATTCGTCAGGAGAACCTTGACGCGCACTTCTCCCATCGGAGGCTCTCCCCTGCCGGACACGATCTCGGAGATGGACCGAGGAACAGATTGGAGCATGGTCGACATGATGTGGCTCCCGAGGAAGTGTTCAGTGGTTAGTCATCAGTTTTTAGCCAGAGGTTCTGCCTCAGCGATCAGATCACTGGCAACTCATGGCTTCCCACGAGAAAGAGAGGTACGGGGATGTGCTGGATGGAGTCATGTCATTTCACCTTCAGAACTGGTTGATCCGGATGTGCGGGATTCGGCACGAGACGGTTGCCAGCACAGTCGACAAACAGGTCCGTCTTCTCCAGGACGGTTTGACCGATCAAGACTTCATTGCCCAGAACTAGGCAGTCCTCGAAGGTGTCGCGATTCATCAATTCGATGAACAAGGGCTTGGTGACATCCACGAGATCTTCACGACCATCGGCGTACATCGTTCGCCGTTTGCCGTACACTGGAATCCCCAGCACCTGAACGACATGCTGCGGAATCACCGTCATCACCGCGCCGGTGTCGACCATCGCATCTGCTTCGTACTGTCGCACTTCGTCCTCTCGGATTTGTCCCAGTTCGAACTGCATGGCATCGAACGGATTCGTCAACCGAACTTTGACGCGAACCTCGCCCATGGGGGGAACCGCTCTGCCGGATGAAATCGCGGAGACGTGAACCGGTATCGATTTGAGAATCTGAGACATCCCAGCACCTGTATCACATGCTCCTGAGAGCGGTTCGACGACTAGTGAACCGCAACCGCTCGCTTCTCCTTCACGCTATCTTCCTCCGCAGCCTCCTCTGGATGACGTTCGCGGATCCCGGCGTAGCCGTTGGTGTAGAGTTCCTGAGCTAGCTTGGCATCGCCGGTCTCGACAATCCGGCCCGCCAGCATGACATGGGTGTATTGCGGAACGTTGTACTCCAACAGCTTGCGATGGTGGGTGATGATTAGCACGCCCATCTGTGGCCCGGAGAGCTTGGCGAGACCCTCGCTGACCACGCGGACGGCGTCGCTGTCGAGGCCCGAGTCGGTCTCGTCGAGGATGGCGAACTTCGGCTTGAGCATGGCCAGTTGGAGAATCTCCATCCGCTTCTTCTCGCCGCCGGAGAACCCCTCGTTGAGGTAGCGGCGGGCGAACTCGTGGTCGATGTCGAGCTCGGTCATCGTCTTCCGAAGTTCGAGCCGAAAATCCTTCATCGGCATCAGGTCTTCCCCCTCTTTGCGAGCGGGATTCCGCACGTTGGTGACGGCATGCCGGATGAAGTCAGCGACCTTGACCCCCGGAATCGTGACGGGGTACTGGAAGGCCAGGAACATCCCCAGCCGCGCCCGCTCGCACGGATCGAGTTCGCTGATGTCACGGCCATCGAGCTCGATCGTCCCGCTGGTGACTTCGTACTTTGGATGCCCGGCCAGCGTGTACGCCAGCGTGCTCTTGCCCGAGCCGTTGGGCCCCATCAGAGCGTGAATCTCACCCTGACGAATGGTGAGATTGACCCCCTTCAGAATCGGCGTTTCGCCAACGGAGACGTGGAGGTCGGTGATTTTCAGCGTTGCAGACATGAGGCGGGATTTCGAGAACGGGTGGGTGGACAAAAGGGTGGGACAGGCGGACGGTCCATCGTCCTGATGCGGGGTTACTCAACCCCGGCGAAGAAGTCGGCGACTGGGACGGAGAATCCGGGGAGTTCGAGGCTGGTTAGCATCTCATGCTCGTGAAGCATGCGAGACTTGACCTCGCCTCCCGATCCTGATTCGCTCCGGAATCGCTCGACCGTACGAAGCTCCGGATCGACGACCCAGACCTCGTGGACCCCGGCGGTCAGGTATTCTTCAATCTTGCAACGTATCTCCGCCCAACTGTTGGACGGAGACAGCACTTCCACGCACAGAACTGGGATGAGCGTCTTCTGACCACGGGGCAACTTGCCACCTGTGAGTTGGGTTGTGGCAAAGAATGCGACATCAGCTCCACGAACAGTGCCTGGGACCGGATCAGTCAGGATCCCGCTATCATTGGTCGTCACACGCCCAGCGTTGGACTTGCGAGCCCAACTCGTAATGGCAAATGAGACTTCGGAGCAGACACTGCCATGTGATTGGTCGGGCCTTGTCAATTCAACAATCTCCCCTCGCACGAGTTCGACCGGCCCGTCGAAATGCATCTCGAAGAACTGCTCGGGGGTGATCAGAGCTGTGGTGGTAGCGGTGGACATGGTTCGAGTCTGGGGTTACCCCTGAATGAATTCCGGGTGCTTGGCGAATCCGCTGTGATGCGGTACTGGCAGCAGTTCTTGGACGCCCTTGCCGATGCGTTTGGCCTTGATCTTGTCCTGGATTCGCATCAGTCCTTCGAGCAGTGCTTCGGGCCGAGGCGGGCATCCTGGCACGTAGACATCGACCGGGACGACGAGGTCGACCCCCTTCACGACGTGGTAGCCGTACTTGAAGTACGGTCCGCCGCCGATGGTGCAGGCCCCCATGGCGATCACGTACTTCGGGTCGGGCATTTGCTCCCACAGTCGGCGCACGCGGCTGGCCATCTTGTAGGTCACG
>JAYTCW010000083.1:0-4689 GCA_043736295.1 Planctomycetota bacterium
TCCCAGTCCATGCCCCACGGGTTCGTGGTGCCGTGGGCGTAGGCTTCGACGACCTTCCGCGTCGGGTGATACCGCCAGATGCCGACGTTCATCGACACCCGTTCCGCCGGAGCGGCACTCGGATGGCCCAGTCGCGAGGTCGCCAGAATCCCATGCCGCCCATAGAGCCAGCCGTCCGGCCCCCATCGGAGTCCATTCGCAAAGTTGTGCCGCAGCGAGTCATACTCGAAGCCATCCAGGACCACTTCCGGCGGGCCATCCGGCACATCATCGCGGTTGCGATCAGGAATGAAGATCAGCCTCGGCAGGTCGAGCACCCACACGCCGCCGAACCCGGTCTCGACGCTGGTGATGCACTTCCCCTGGTCCCAGAAGACTTTCCGTTTGTCCGATTTGCCGTCGTGGTCGGTGTCTTCGAGGATCACGATCCGGTCGTTCAGCGACCGGTCCGCGTTGATCGACGCCTCGGCATAGGTATAGTTCTCCGCCACCCACAACCGCCCGCGCGTATCGAACGAGATCCCGATCGGCTGCTGCACGTCCGGCTCAGCTGCGAAGATGCTGACGGAGAAGCCGGGCGGAAGGGTCATGCCCTTGACGGCGTCCTCGGGTGAGGTGAAGGGGAGGGTGGAAGGTTCGGAGTTGTAGATCGGCTTGGCCGCCGCCACGGGGGCGGGCTCATCCCCTTGCACGAGCACAAAACTCGTCAGTCCCAGGGCCACCACACTTGCACAGACCAGCAGTCGACTCGTCAAGGTATTCATCACTGAGAGCATCTCCGGAGAACGGGGGTGCTTGCATCGTATTGATTTCATCAACGGGCGTGAATCTCACCAGCCACAATGATGCGGCGAGGTACTGATTTGGGGTGGGGCAGCATTCAGTATCCAGTATATCAGTATCCAGTATTCAGTTTTCAGTTTTCAGTCAGAGGGGAGTTGCCCAACGACTCAAGCTGCGTGGCCGTGACACAAAGACCTCTTGACCAGCGTATTCACAAGAGACTTCCGAAGTCTTCGGAGACTTCGGAAGTCTGACGAGGTCGAATTCGCTGGGAACTGGCCCCATGAGTCAGTTTCCCGCTTCAGAAACGGTACACGGAGTGCGTCTAGGAATGACGCCATCTGGATAAAAAGGTTTACACCCGCTGGAAGTTCAACGGGTGGGGAAACAGTTGCCACTACGCATCACTGGTCGGGGTCGCGGTGGGGACTCGACGCTGGAAGGCCCCATTGGTGTCGATCAGATAGTCGCGGACGAGCGATTGATCAAAATCATAGACACCGAAGAAATCGGTCAGCTGATCGCGGTCGGTCTTCCGCATTTCGCCGCATTCGATCAGTTCGAAGACGATCCGGCCGAAATCGTCGGTCGATTTGACGCCCCAGTGGTTGAAGACGGTTTTGGCGAGCATGCCGAACTTTTTGAGTCCCAACTCGCGAACGCCATCCAGCAGTTCCGGGCCACTGATGTGTGCGGAATCATCTTCGGCGTCCTGGGCGGCTTTCTTCAGATGCTCCTGCGAGTATTGCAGGGATTCGAAGACGAACCGATAGGCATCCGGATGAAATTTCAACCGGGAGGGACGCAACTTGCTGGTGAGGGCCATGGCACCGAGTCCTCAAAAGGGATGCTGCTTGCACTCGCCACGTTGGTGAGCGTCCATGAACTATATACCTTCATCGGTATTCATGGAAAGCCCCTCTGCACAGTTCGTGACGATCCACCGATTTTTCCCGTCAAAAATCGGTGGACTCTGGGTTCGAGGCGGGGGCTCACTGTCTACCCCGTCAACTCGCTTTCTGGGGAGAGTGGCTTGCTCGAACGGGAGGGTGATGCCAGTGCTGCGAACATGATTGAAGTCAATACATTCAACAAGGGGCACGTTTCCGACTGGCCCCTTGCTCCTCGAATGACTGGGTGAGAGACTTCCACAATGGCATGTCTCCAAGCGGCAGGGATGGCCGCAAAAAACTCAAGAATCGCAAAAAGGAAGAGGCTCCCTCTTTTTTGCGTTTCTTGAGTTTTTTGCGGCCACCACTCTTCAACGACACCGTTTGGAACCGTCCACACCATTGCAGTCAAGCTGACCTTCACAAGACGTTCCGCCGAGCCCAATTCCGCTCACGCACACCGAGCAGCCAACCCCGACACCAGTTCGTGCAGCAGAGCCAGCGAGGTCTCGGCCTCGGTGACGGTCATCGTCATCGGCGGGCTGACCCGCACCACCTTCCCCGCCAGGGGCCCCAGGAAGTGAATCCCGTCCCCGCCGGGTCGACCGAGGTAACAGGTCCGCACGAGTTCGATCGCCGTCTCTTGCGGGGTGCGACCGCCAAAGCCCGCACACTCCAAGCCGAAGACCATCCCCTCGCCGCGAACCTTGGCAATCACACCAGTCTGCTTCAGAGCCACCAAACTGCGTGTAAAAATCCCGTTGAGCTTCGCCGCTTGGCCGAGGATATCCTCGCTCTCAAACTCATCCAGCGTCGCCACCACAGCTGCGGAGGCGAGCGGGTTCGCGCTCCAAGTATCCGACCCTTCGCCGTATTTGAGCGACCCCATCAGGTCGTCACGTCCGACTGCGGCGCTCACCGCGACTCCGTTGCCCAACCCCTTGCCGAGGCAGACGATGTCGGGCTCGACACCGTACTTCTCGTAGGCATACATCTGGCCGGTACGACCGAAGTTCGACTGAACCTCATCCAAGATGAACACGATGTCGTGTTCGCGGCACCACGACTGAAGCAGTTGAAGGTAAGCCGCTGGCGGGTGGAAACTGCCGCCGCCGCCCAGGTATGGTTCCGTAATGAGGCAGTTGATCTTCTGCCCGTGCTGCGTCCACAGGGCTTCGAGTTCCCGGCGATAGGGGGTCAAATCGACCGCGTCGAGAGACTGGGTCAGGTCGTCGATCTCCTCGCGCGGGAAGCCCACGAACTTCACGCGCGGGTCGCGGTCGTGGTCGCTCTCCGAACCCGTGACCGCCCCAGCTAACCCCTTCTTGCCGTGAAAGCCGTATCGCGTGGCCACGATCAGATCGCGAGACTCGTCACGATGTAAGCAGGCCCAGAGTGCCTTCTGCACCGCTTCGGAGCCACTCGCCGCCCACATGACCGTCTCCATCCGCGAACCGTAAACGCTGGCCCGCATGCTCTTCAGCAGCCGCTGAACAGCCAGACCCTCGATCTCCGTCATCGCGTTATACGCCGTCAATGGCACGGCGGCGGCGTACTCATTCGCAGCTGCGGGAGTGCCGAACAGCGTGTTCTCGGTCCAGCCCATGTACCCCGCGAATCGCTGCATCCAGCGGCGGGGATTGTGCCCGAGATTCGAGACCAGCACGCCCGAGGTGTAGTCGTAGAGCCTTCGGTCATCACTGGTCCAGTGAAACACCCCCGCCGAACGGGCGATGACGACCTGACTGGGAGTGAAGGTCCGCAGCGAGATCGGCTCACCCTGGGTCAGCGCGGCCCGGACGGCATTCGCTTTCGGTTCACCGGGGAACTCAATGGCAGGGTGCGGGTTGGGCATCAGGGTTCCATTCCGAAAGTGCAAACTCGGGCCGCGTCACCCGGCTCGCTATACGTCGCGATCCAGACCGCATGTCGCTCCACAACATAACTAGCCAGCCCCCGTGCGGCCAGTTCTCTGTGCCGAAATTGATTTGAGTGGGTGGGAGAATCGCTGCACCGCTTGTGTGATACGGGAGGGACGGCTCCATGCTCAATGACCACTCACAAAGGATTAAAGCAATGCCAGCGGACCGGGCCGGGCAGATCACGAAGCGAGCTGAATTCCAAATGCAGGATGCGGCGATGGCGGGTCGTTTCGGGGTGCGAGCTGCCGCTGCAATGGGCGAGCAGCGGCGTCATCGCCAGAACATCCCCAGCTGCGGTGCAGATGGTGTGGCGTTCGTGCCCCTCCAGCAGGAGGGTCTTGCCCGTTCGCTGAGTCCCCGAGGCGACTTGCAGCGGGCCATTCTCCGGCGTGATCTCATCCAGATGCAGTCGCAGGGTGAGCATCGATTCCAGGACTTCCAGAGGAGGCTCCGTATGCAGCACTCCTGCTCGCGGTCGTGGGGGAGAGTAGCCGGGTGCCTCGATGAACTGCTCGACGGCGATGAGTAAATCTTTGTGCCACGGCAGCGCCCATGTCTGGTCCGGCGGCTTATTGAAATAGAGGACGCGGACCAGACCAGCCTCGGCTCCCAGGCGGCGTTGCACGAACTCGACCAGCGCCGCACTGCGCCACACCTGAAGAATCTCCGGGACCACTTCGATCACATTGCGTGCGGCATAGACAGCCCCCGACGAACGACGCACCCCCTCGTCCACCGAGACCGCCAAGCGCTCCGTCAGTTCGATCAGCGATAGTAAGCGGTCGGGCTCAATCGACTGGGGGAGTACGCACCATCCCTGTTCACGGTGCAGTGCCAGTAGCGGGGATAAGTCATCCATGCGGTCGTTCGCGTTGAGGCCAGGTGAGACAGGCTCTACTTGTCGATCAGGCAAAGCCTGACCTGCGCTGACTGCTCGTGCAACCCTGTCACTTCTTCACGACACGAACAGGATCGAACTTCGCGCTCGGAGTGAAACTGCACTTTAGGCAAACTGTGCAGGTCTGTGGGGGCGATTGGGGTTTGAAGAAACTTGGCTCTCGGCGATGTGGTGCGTTGTTCAGACAACACTTCAT
>JAYTCW010000084.1:0-10593 GCA_043736295.1 Planctomycetota bacterium
CTGACCTTTGACGAACTCTCAGAACAAGTCGCTGCCAGCAGGCAGGCACCCATCCCGATGGATGAACTCAGCGAGATGATCGCGAGATGCCGAAAGGCCACTCCCGGTGGCTGGTGTCACGCCATCGAACGGTTCGGATTCACGATCGGTGGTCCAATCTGCTACATGGACGAGAACAACAAAATTGTCGTCGGCACGTCCGGTGACTGGGGACCGACAGCCGATCCGCAGCACGACGCCGAGTTCATCGCCCACGCCCGCATGGATCTGCCACGTCTGTTGGTCGAGGTCATGCGACAGCGTGGTCTCAACCCACCCGACCTCGACGCCTTGCAGTTCGGAGCATCCTGATGCCTCAGTCTGCCAAAAGGGAGGCGACCCCATGCCGGGTGCCAGGCTGGCAGAGAACAGCGTACGTCCGTAGGTACTCCCCCGGCCAAGGGCGTAAGTGATACCAGGGGGAACCGTGGTGGTCATAGACAAAGTTTCTTTCGGTGGTCCGGTTTTTCTGGGCTATTGAGGCAACTGGTTACGGCCCCTCATGTTCCGTCGGAGTTTCTGTGGCAGTCCGCGAATCACGGTGGCCAGCGATGGCCGTCCGCCTGTTGGTCTCCATTGCGACCCGCTCGCCGGATCAATCCCCGACCCGGTACGAACCGGCGGTCTGGTTTCGGCAGCGGGCCTCGGCTCGGAACCGTAGCCGCTGGTCGCGGTGGACCAAGCGGCTGGCCAGTGCCGGGTTGGTTCGCCGCGTCTCCGAGTCCTCTCGCGATCGCGTTCGCCACGTCGCAGTGACGCCCAGCGGTCGAGATTGGATCGACGAACACTGCGGTCCGGGAGCGTCGTCGGACCTCGACTGCGAATGGGATCACGAACAGCTTCCCCCACACACCTCACCATTCCTCAAGGACACGCCATGATTGCAACTGCCATGACCATCGAAACCTGGCCCATCGACCGACCGCAGCCGTATGACAAGAACCCGCGTCTCAACGACGACGCGGTCGAGGTTGTGGCGAAGTCGATCCGCGAGTTCGGCTTTCGGCAGCCGATCGTCGTCGATGAGGCCGGTGTAATCATCATCGGGCACACGCGGCTCAAGGCGGCGAAGTCGCTCGGGCTGTCGGAGGTGCCGGTGCATGTGGCTCGCGGGTTGTCGCCGGAACAGGTGAAGGCACTGCGTATCGCGGACAACAAGACCGCCGAGATCGCCGAGTGGAATCTGGAGCTGTTGCCGATCGAGTTGGCCGAGTTGCAGGGCATGGACTTCGATCTCGGGCTGCTCGGGTTCGACCAGGACGAGTTGGCCAAATTGCTCGATCCCGATGGCCAGCAGGGGCTGTGCGATCCAGATGATATTCCCCGCCCCGCCGGACGAGGCCATCACCCAGCCGGGCGACCTGTGGATGCTCGGCGAACACCGGCTGCTGTGCGGCGACAGCAGCAAGCCCGCCGACCTCGACCGGCTGCTCGATGGCCAGCCGATCCACCTCTGTAACACCGACCCGCCCTACAACGTGAAGGTCGAGCCGCGTTCCAACAACGCCATCGCCGCTGGCCTCTCCTCGTTTCAAGGCACGACGCACCACCAGTCGATGGACGTGGCTCGCCATCCCGAGAAGTCGAAGCCGACGCAGAAGAAGCTCAGGGCCAAGGACCGACCGCTGGCCAACGACTTTGTGTCGGACGAGGAGTTCGACCGGCTGCTCGACGCCTGGTTCGGCAACATCGCCCGCGTTCTGTTGCCCGGTCGCGGGTTCTACATCTGGGGCGGGTACGCGAACCTCGGCAACTACCCCCCGTTCCTCAAGAAGCATGGGCTGTACTTCAGCCAGAGCATTGTCTGGGACAAGCAACACCCGGTCTTGAGTCGTAAAGACAGTATGGGTAGCCGTGTGGAGAAAGTTGGCTTCGCCTGGGAGCGGGGAAAGGTCCGAGAGGCGTCACGACAATGTTGACACGGCCGTGACGAGTTAACGGAACCACACCGCTGGGCCTAATCGCGGCTCCGGTCCAACATTTTGTTAACCCGCGATTTACGGTTTGGTTGCGGGACAGAACTCAAGGGCAACCAACTCGGCGAGCTTGGCCGCGACGTTTGCCATCGGAGCTTCTGCAGTGCTCAGGCCGCTTCGCGAGCCGAGCAGAGGGCTAACTTCGCGGAGAGCTTCATACGTCGTGTTGTGCATGATGGGAACGAGCTGGTCACGCGCTAGGAGTGCCGAAAGCTCTTTGTCGGCGATACCCTCTGCTAGAAGGCGGCGCAGCATCGCCGGGGTCACCAGCACGATCCCGACTCGCGAGTTCGCCAAGCCCTTGTCAATGGCGCGGAGCAACGGCGTGCCGAGGCCAACGTCCTTCTCGCTGAACCAGACCGAGACACCAAGCGACTCGAGCAGATCGTGCAGCTCCTTGGCGGCACCCTGCCGGTCGTCCCATGCGTGGCAGAGGAAGACGTCCCGAAGTTCAGGCCGCGCTGCTAGTTTCTCGACATTTTCGCGAACCGGCGTGAGTGCCCGCACCTCGGCAGGCGTGTAGACCACGGACGAACCGGCTCGCGACCAGCGCGGCCTTACGCTGCTGCCAGCCCCGCCGCTGCTGCTCTGGCCGCCTCCGCTGCTCCCCGACGGGGACGAGTACGACCCGTAGCCGCTGTAACCGCTGGAGCGGCCATAGCGGCCACCGCATGCAGGGCAATCCGCCGCAGCGCTAGCTGTGCGATGGCCTCGTACTGGTGCTGTGCATCTAGCCATGTCGGAATCCTCCCGTTTGTAATCACGCTTCCAAGTAGCGGGATAACTCCCAAGCTCAGCGGCGGCGGGGGCCGAGTGAGCTACGAATCGGGGAAAGCCGTCGTGCCCCCGCCGTCTGCTGCAGCGCCTGGTTCGGCGTCTGGGGCGCTCGCCAGCAGCTCCCGCGTGAACGGCTCGAAGCACTCGGGATGATACCCCATGCCCGACGTGCGGACCACCCGCCCGCCCTGCACCCAGGCAACTTCGCCCCACCCGTGCAACTGCCCGACGAACTCCGGGCATTCGTATAGGTCGGGGCAGCCGTCGGTGTCCACCACGACCACCTCCAGCCGGCCGCCGGGGTCGAGGGCGGCCAACACCTGCTTGAGCTTGGCGAACCCCTGCCGCGATGGGCCGCTCCACCACGCCATGACGAACAGCACGCCGAATCGGATCGTGCCAATGACCGACCGATCTGCGGTGGGCAGGAACCGCACCCGATTCGCGTGCGACGCCGGTAACTCGCCAAGACCGCGGATCGGGTCGAACGATTCTGCCACCCGAAGCCCTCCGCCGCCGAACAGGTCTTCTACCGCAGAAGTGCGGTAGAAGGATGCAATGATTCTAAGGCTGAGTATGGATGTGTCAATTTCGATGTGACATGCTGCGAAACGAGTTGAGACTGACTGATGGTTCAAATCCCATGCTACGCCGCACTCGGTCCCATGCTATGCCACACCATCAAAAGTCACTTCACCTGTGTGGAGAAGATCAGCTTCACATGGCACTACGGCAAGGTCTGGAAGCAGTGATCGCTTTGATCTCAAATCGAATCGACGTGCCCACTGAATGCGACAAGGCTGCTCCTTGTCTGGTTCAGGTTGACAACGCCCAGGCTGTCATCCGTGTGAGCGCCAATCAGGGGCAAGACCGAAACGATGTATCATTTCCGCAAAATCTGCAAAAACAACCTCGAAAGCGGTGCGCTTCGGAGCCTCTGCGGTGAGTAACTATAAGGAGGCTTCGCGAAATACATCCAACCCCGTGGCCCCGTGTCTTCACACACGGGGCCACGGGCGGCGGATTGGATCGGTTGGCCAACCGGGGTTTCCAAACGGCCCACACGCGGCCCAGTGCATTAACTGCGACCAGACAGGCGGTCGGTATTCTCGCTGTCCGATCGCCTGCACCTGAGAACATGTCTCAACTTCGAAAAAAGAAGAGAATCTGACCAAGTCACCGGCGGATTTGGAGCCTCTGCGGCGAATAACCATAAGGAGGGCTTCGTGAGATGCAGCCTTCCCCGTGGCCCGGTGTCATTGCCACATACGATTTTCGGAAATATTGGTCGAACGGATCAAATGATCGGCGCGCTTTGAGGGTCTGCGGTGAATAACTCTGAGGGGACTTCGCGCGTCGTGAGAGCGATGAAGCATGTGGAAACAGCATTCGTCGAGAAAGTCGGACTCGGCGTCCGTATGAGGACCGAATCTCAATTGCTGAAAACTTCGTGGTTCCAACCAGAAAAGTGCGCAACGAAGAGCGCGAGCGGCAAATAACCTTATGGGGGATTTTCGCGTCGCGTTGGTGAACGATGACGATACCGTCCAAACCGCTCAGTCGATGCCGTTTGGGTTCTCGCTTCACATGCTGCACTCCTTCCCGCTCGCCGATCAGGGACATGACCTCGTCGTCCACCTTGATGCATCCGGGACAAGTCACGATCTGAAAACAGAGGTGACTTTTCAAAAAAGGCGCGCAATCAGCGGTGCGAGTTGGCAATAACTTTATGTGGGACTCGCGATTCGAACGGGGTCGTCGTTCGCGATCTATGGAGGGCACGAATCGCACTCCGGATGTAACCGAGGCGTTTGGCCTCCCATCGATCAATCCAGTGGGCCAGTCCCTGTTGTGTCTGGTCCAAGCTTCGCTTCCCTTGGAGGAACATGATTTGACTGCTCCCACCTCGGAACCTGCTGCTCCAACTGCGTCGGATGAAGCCGCAGTTCGCGTTGGCAAGTTCCTGTTCACCATCGCTCAAACTGAAGAACCGCCCAATGACGACGTTCGTGTCCGTGCTCTGACAGCGTGGCTGCGGGCGACTTGGGAGTCCGACAAACGAGAGGAGGCCCGCGTTGACGTATGCATTTCCGCCTGACACCGTTCAGTTCTACAACGATGGTGGCGGTCCGCCGAAGACGCTGCTGTTGCAGGAGGCCGAGCGAACGTACCGGGAGTCGTACTTGGCTGGGGCTCGCGAGGTCGTGACTTGGGACATGCCTGATCCGGAGTCGATCGACGAGGCGTGGCAGGCTCGCAAACGGGCGCGGCGATCAGCGGAGGTGTTCGTGCCTTCGTCATTCATGTTCGGCGATCCGTCGATGGATTCCGAACAGATCGTCTATCGCGTCGGCCATGAGATCGAAGCCTCACGAACTCGCGGGCGATGCCAGGCACTCGAACTCGCGAAAGACATCTGGTGGCGGCTCGGCGATGTGGGATTCACGGACGATGAGGTCCTCAGTCAGGTCATGCGTCCGTGGTTGGCTGATGTCGAATTGTGGGCCAGGAGGCCGATCGCTCCAGACATGTGGGACGTGCCGACTGGGCCGGATGATTTTCTCACAGACGCACAACGTCAACTGCTCAAGGTCCAGCCGATGTCACAAACCAAGCCACAACCTTCAACAACATCACCAGTTCCTGCGACCGCTGCACCCGAGCGACCGCAGGCCATCACCCGGAGACTCAACGACGTGGAACGTGAACAACTCGCCTGGCTCTGGCCGGGCCGCATCCCGCTCGGCAAGCTGACGTTGCTGGCGGGCGATCCCGGCCTGGGCAAATCGTTCGTGACGCTCGACATCGCAGCTCGCGTGTCGTGCGGTTCGCCCTGGCCTGATCTGCCGCTGTTCAAGCAGCCGCCCGGTGGCGTACTGCTCTTCAACGCCGAAGACGATGTGGCCGATACGATCGCTCCGCGTCTCGACATGGCCGGTGCCGACGACCGGAACATCGTGATCGTCGAGGGCATCGCGTTCATGGGCCAGCGCCGGTACTTCTCGCTCGAGGTCGACTTGCCGCGTTTGGTGGAAGTCATCGAGCAGAACCCCGGCACGCGGTTGGTGATCATCGACCCCATCTCGGCCTATACCGGCAAGGTCGATTCGCACAACAACTCCGAGGTTCGTGGCCTGCTCGCTCCACTGGCGGAACTGGCCAGCCGCTACGACCTCTCGATAGTGGCCGTCACGCACCTCAGCAAATCGGGCGGTTCGAAGGCCGTCTATCGAGCGATGGGTTCGCTGGCCTTCGCAGCTGCATCCCGAGCTGTGTGGGCCATCGTCAAGGACCAGGACGATCCACAGCGTCGCCTGTTCCTCCCCGCCAAGTTGAACCTCGCCCAAGACCCGGACGGCCTGGCTTACCGCATCGTCGAAGGCCGCGTCGTCTGGGACACTGATCCGGTCCGCATGCACGCCGACGATGCCTTCGCTGCTGAGATGCGAAAGAGCAATGGCGCTGGCACACGCGGTTCGGATCGTCGTGAAGCGGTCGAATGGCTGCGGAACGAACTGGTCCAGGGACCGAAGCCAGCGTCGGAGATCATTGAGGCCGGTGAGCACCAAGGCTACTCGGAGCGAACGCTGCGTCGGGCGTACAAGCAGGTCGGCCAAAAGACGAAGAAAGCATCGTTCGACGGTCCGTGGCTCTGGACGTTGACCGACGAAGATGACAACCAAGAGGCCACCAAGCCCCTGTTACTTTGAATTGGCCCCTTGGTATCTTGGGGCGAACTGTCACCTTGGCTGGGTGTCGTCGGCGAGAGACAACTGGTCAGCCCATCTGGCCACGAACCTCCTGACCCGTTGAATTGGCCCCTTGGGCGTATTGGCCGCTTGGGACCACCACTCCCCTCCCATCTGGCCACCAAGCTGCCCTGCCTCTTTGAATTGGCCCCTTCGTTGAATTGGCCGCTTGGAGAGATGGCCGCTTGGAGAGATGGCCCCCCCTCCCATCTGGCCAACTCATCCATAAAAAAGCCCAAGGGGTCAGTCAGGGTGGTAAGAGGCTCTCTCTCACTCTTCGGACCAAGCGGCCAATTCCCCCCAAGGGGCCACGAGAATAAGAGAGGGGCGACTTGGCCAGATGGCCGGTTGGCCCAATAGGTACTTGGAAAAACCTGGTCTCTCCGAGATACCAGGGGGAACCGTAGCGGGGTATTGGAGAGTTTCTTTCTTGTACAAGTTTTTATCCCCTGACGCCACTGGACCTTGCGACATGCACGAATTCACGACCCAAATCAGCGACCTGCGCAGCAACTTGGGCTTCACCGTCCGCGAGGTCGCTCTGTCCGGAAATCCGGTCATCGTGCGCCGCTACGACCAGGAGGAAGTCATCCTCGTCCCACTGACCGAATGGCGTCGGCTCCAGGAACTCGAACGGGAGTTTTCCGAAGATGAGTGACTTCGCCGCCTTGGTCGACCGGGCTGGCCAGCTGTGCCGAGCGATCGCCAGCCGGGATCTGGGTGGCCACGAGTTGTACATCATCCGCCAGTCGGCCATCTCGGCGGAATACGGGACGGCGGAAGGCTGCGAAGCCTACACGAGCCCGTGCCTCGATCTGTACCTGCGGGAGTTCATCCTGAACTGGCGAGGCCGGGGGCCATGTCTGGTCCTGAATGATCTGGCGATGCAGGCGGACGTGCACCCCGAGGATCTGGAAGCCGTGGTTATCGGGAACACCCTACACGAACTGGCCCACATCCTCGACCGGCCTGCACTGTACCGCGAACGCCGGGACGCTGAACCAGATCGCCTGAAGTTCGAAGCCCTCGTCCTGGCCGACGAAGTGGGCCAGCCCCGGCCCACCGTGGCCCCCCAGCCGTGGGCGGGCCACGGAGCCTCGTTCATCCGGATTGCCCTGCACCTGCGCCACCGCGCCCGGGAGCACGGAGTCCTCCTGCTGGCGAACGATCTCTGCAGTGGCCCCCGATACGGGCTGTCACCAGCTTCCGCATATCGAGCCGCCCTCGGTGACGAACCAGACAGACTGGCCCACCTCAAGTTCCCTGAGATCGCGGGCATTGAGCCACCAGAACCATTCACCAACCTGTGGGCGAGCGATGTCGCCGCCCACGACCATTCCTCTCTCTGGAGAAACGCATGAGTCTCACGAATCTGTTCGCCAAGATCGCTGGCCGTCACCAGGAACGTCAGCTGGCCCGCAAAGCCGACTTCAAGTCTCTGGTCAAAGCCGTGGCCGACGGCCAGGAACCCGACCCAGACGAAGTCGAACGCGTCCTGGCCGAGACCGGCAAAACGCTGGAGGACCTCCAGCACGCTGTCGAGCTGTACCTTAAACGCCGCGCCCTGAAGGCCACCATCGACCAGAAGCCGAAGCTGGAGAAAGACCGCGAGCAGATCGAAAAGCAGATCGGCCAAGCCAGCGATGCCCTGACCGCTGCCGAAAAGAAGTACAAGGACACCACCGACCCGCTGCTGGGCCAGCGCGACGACATCCGCGACCAGCTGCTGGAGGTCGAACGCGCCAAGTCTGAACTCGTACGCACCTGCGACGACCATGACCTGTTGAACGAACTGGCGAAAACCGAACGCCAGCTCAACGTCCTCCACACCCGCCGCAACGAAACCGAGTTCGCCCTCTCCGAACGCAAACGCCGGATGGCCGACCTCAAAGAATCCGCCCACCGCCTGGAACACCCCCAGGAAGTCGCTAACCGCGATGAATCAGCCATCCGCCAGCAGGTTGCGGATCTCCGCGAACGGGCCTCACATCATGAGAAGGAGATCCCCGCGCTGGAGAAGACACTGGCTGCCGTGAAGAGCGAGACTGATGCAACTGAAAAGGCAGCAATTTGCCTGCGTGATCGGTTGCTCATGCCGTAGGTTCAATGGTCTGCGGGACGCTTCTGGCAACTTCCAGAAGTGAGTGCAGGTTGATTCGCGGGGCGATTGATCGGTGATGGATAGAGGCGAACGAGTCGATCCTCGGCATGCCCCCTTGCCTGAGATAAAACGGAGTCAGCGCATTTTCGCGATAAATCTGCATTCTTCGTGTAACGCTGCCGGATTGTGAGCGTGTAATCTAGTAGGAACTGACCATGACGCTCATCCCGACAACCCGTGCGAGCTTGCTGCTGCGGCTGCGTGATCCCGGAGATCACGAGGCTTGGGTGGAGTTCGTGTCGCTCTACGAGCCGGTGATTTACCGCGTCTTGCGGAGGACCGGGTTGCAGGATGCCGACGCCCTGGAAATCATGCAGGAGCTGTTTCTGGCGGTGAACAGGAACATCGGACGCTGGGAGCATGGGGCGGAACATGGGTCGTTTCGGGGATGGTTGCGGCGAGTGACTCGGAATCTGATCGTCTCCTGGGTCCGGCGGCAAAATCGACAGGTGACGACTTCGTCGGTTGATCTCGATGCGTTGCTGGAGTCGCCGCCAGCAGTCGATGGTCCAGAAACGGATGAGTTCGATCGGGAACTTCGGCGAGCGCTATTTCACCTCGCTTCGCAACGGGTCCGGGCCGAAGTGCGTCCGCAGACATGGCAGGCGTTTTGGGAAGTCGCCGTCTCGGGGACTTCCGTCGCGGAGGCCGCAATCAAACTGGGGGTGACGGCCGGGGCAGTGCGAGTCGCCAAGTGTCGCATCATCGCGCGGCTTCGCGAAGTCGTCGCGGAAATGGAGAAGGGAACATGAACGGTCTGTGCTCACACGAGCGGTTGGAACTCGCGCTGGCGGGAAAACTCAATGCCGACGAGGAATCGACGCTGCATCTCCATCTGGATGAATGCGAGATGTGTGCGACGGAAATGGAGCGGCTTTCGGGAGGCGAGCAAGCGAGTCGTGAAATCGCTGCGATGCTCATGCCCGATGACCTGGACGACGCCTTGCCGCTGCGTGAGGAATGTTCCACGGCCGACTTCGTCGTCGATCACTTGGAACCGTCAGATAACCCGGCGGTCTTGGGACGGCTGGGTGGTTATGACGTGCTCGACATCATCGGGCGGGGTGGCATGGGGGTGGTGCTCAAGGGATTCGACCGCGAACTCAAGCGGTTCGTGGCGATCAAGGCGTTGGCTCCGCACCTCGCCCACAGTGCGTTGGCGAGAAAACGGTTTGCTCGCGAGGCCCAAGCGGCGGCAGCGGTGGTCAACCTGCACGTCATTGCCATTCATCAGGTGCAACCCAACGGGCAACTGCCGTTTCTGGTCATGCCGCTGCTGACCGGCGAATCGCTCGCGCAGCGACTGAAAGCGCGCGGGACGTTGGAGTTGAAGGAAATTCTTCGCATCGGGATGCAGGCGGCGGAAGGACTCGCGGCGGCTCACGGGCAAGGGCTGATCCATCGCGATGTCAAACCGGCGAACATCCTGCTCGAAAAGGGAGTGGAACGGGCGGTGCTGACGGATTTCGGTTTGGCACGGGCCGCCGATGATGTGTCGATGACGCGCTGGGGAATCATCGCGGGGACGCCGGAGTACATGTCGCCGGAGCAGGCGCGCGGTGAGGCGCTCGATGGCCGCTCGGATCTCTTCAGTCTCGGCTGCGTGCTGTACGAGATGGCGACCGGTGTGTCGCCGTTCCGCACCGATTCGACGATGGCCACGCTGCGGCGGATCGTCGATGTGCAGCCCGCTGCGATGGCGTCGCTCGTTCCCGAACTGCCGCCGTGGTTCAGTTACATCGTCGAGCGATTGCTGTCGAAAGACCTGGCTGAGCGCTTTGCCTCCGCGAGCGAAGTCAGCCAATTGCTGGAGCAATGCCTGTCGCATCTTCAGCAACCCACGTCGGTGCCACTGCCAGCGTCCCTGGTGCCTCACGCCGCTGGCCGACGT
>JAYTCW010000085.1:0-1504 GCA_043736295.1 Planctomycetota bacterium
CTCCGACAACCACCCATACAACCGCCGCATCTTCACCTCGATCTCACTCGCATAGGCGTCCATGCCTTCATCTCCCCGGCCCCCACGTACCCTCAAGACTGGACTCTACTGCCTATCAAGAAAACCGGGAAGTTGTTTTGGACCATGTGCTATGACGAGACGAACGAGCGCTGGACCGAGCTGAAGGACCACAAGAGCTGGTGGTTCGGTGACCCGTCGAAATACCCACCTCGTATGGAGCTGCTCCAAGCCCTCGACCGCGTCATCGCCAAGCACCCACAGACCACATTCGTCTGTGTCCACTTTGCCAACAACCCCGAAGAACTGGAGTGGGTCGACGCAGCCCTGACCCGCCGACCGAACATGTGGGCCGACATCGCAGCCCGCATCCCCGAGGTGGGCCGCCACGACCCCGCGAAGGTCCGCGAACTGTTCCTCAAGCAACAGGACCGCATTCTGTTCGCGACCGATTTCATGGTCTACGGCAAGCTGATCCTCGGCTCGGGCGGGGATGCCGATCTGCCGAGCGATGCGGATGCCGTGGCCTTCTATGAGAAGTGCTGGCGGTGGTTCGAGACCGCTGACACGGACTGGCCGCACATGACCCCGATTCAAGGGGACTGGAACATCAGCAGCATCGACCTGCCGCGTGAGGTCTGCCGGAAGATCTACTTCGACAATGCCCGTAAGCTGTTGGCGAAGTCACTGCCGCTGCCGGAGATGAGGTCGCTGAAGATAGAACGTGACTTCGTACCAGATGGCGTTCTGAACGAACCCGAATGGGCGAAGACGACTTCCGCGCGACTGGAGTACCAATCCCATGATGTGTCGGTCCATCCGGGCCTCAGTACGCCGGTCCGTTCGCTGTGGTCGGACCACTTCCTCTATCTGGCGTTCGAGTCCCCGTACACGAAGCTGAGTACGTTCTCCCCCTCGCAAAAAGAGGAACGGATCGGACTGTGGGACAACGATGTGGTCGAGGCGTTCATCTCTCCCAACTCGGGACCGCTGAACCGCTATTCCGAATACGAATGGGCTCCGACTGGCGAGCAGCTGGATCTCGACATCGACCTTCCGACGAAGAAGGATTTCGGTTGGAGCAGTGGGATGGAGTCAGCCGTCGTGATTGATGAGTCCGCCAAAGTGTGGCGAGTCGAGGTTCGCATCCCATGGTCAGCACTCGGTGGCGACAGGCCGTTGACCGGTGATAGCTGGCGGGCCAATTTCTTCCGTCATGACCGCGAACACCACGCCGGGCTGGCCTTCTCCCCCACACTGCGCGGCTCGTTCCATACGCCCGAGCGGTTCGGGTGGCTGGTCTTTGTTGAGCCAACGGGTACAGATCCCTAGTGCCCCGTCACGTCTTGGAATTCGGGTTCACCTCGGGAGGGCGAGGCTCCTGCCGAGCCGCTCCTGCCAGTTCGCGTGTCCCCTGGCTCGCGGCTCAGCAGGAGCTTCGCCCTCCCGCCAAGCAGGGCTCAACCCGAATTCCAAGCCTTGACGG
>JAYTCW010000086.1:0-12392 GCA_043736295.1 Planctomycetota bacterium
GGGAGTCGGGAGTCGGGAGGGCGAGGCTCCTGCCGAGCCGCGATCAAGGTTGATTGTCTTCCTTGGCTCGCGGCTCAGCGGGAGCTTCGCCCTCCCAAACAAGACATTAGTGAGCCGCAACTGGCGGTGGTCCATCTTTCTTCGGAGCCGGCCGATCGGTTTGCAACCAGAAGTCTTCAGCGTGGTTCGGGTCGGAGTATTCATACGGCCCGCGATAGCAGATCGGGACCGACTCGAAATTTCCGTGTCCAGGTGGCGAGGGAGCGCTCCACTCCAGACCGTTCGCATTCCATGGGTTGCGGCCGCACTTCGGGCCGAAATGGCGGCTGTAGAAGAAGTTGAACAGCAGGATGAACTGGGCGAATCCCATCAGGATCGCGCAGCAGGTCATGAACCGGTTCATCGGGAGCAGATGCTCCAAATAGGGGTGCAGGTAGGGGTCGGCATAACGCCGTGGCATCCCCGAAACCCCCAGCAGGTGCATCGGGAAGAACGTCCCGTTGAACCCGATGAACGTCAGGATGAAGTGCCACTTGCCCAGGGTCTCGTTCATCATCCGGCCATACATCTTCGGGAACCAGAACGGGATCGCTCCGAAGCATCCGAACAGCGTTGCCCCGAACAACACATAGTGGAAGTGGGCCACGATGAAATAGGTGTCGTGGATGTAGATGTCGACCGGCACAGCGGCCATGAAGATCCCCGACAGCCCACCGACAATGAACAGTGACACGAACGCGATGCAGTTCAGCATGACCGTGTTGAAGACTAGACGACCACCCCACATGGTGCCGATCCAGTTGAACACCTTCACCGCCGATGGCAACGCGATCATCACCGTCGACACCATGAAGGTCATCCCCAGAGCCGGGTTCATCCCCGAGATAAACATGTGGTGCCCCCACACGATGAACCCCAGTCCGGCAATCGCCGCCATCGAGTACACCATCGGCTTGTAACCGAAAATCGGCTTGCGGCTCATACAGGCCAGCATGTCGCTGACCATTCCCATCGCGGGGAGCAGCATGATGTATACCGCCGGGTGCGAATAGAACCAGAACAGGTGCTGCCACAACAACGTCTGGCCCCCTCCGACTGTGGGGGCTCCATCGTTGTATACGAGCCCGGACGGCTTGAAGAAACACGTATCCAGCATCCGGTCTGAAACCAGCATGAAGCCTGCCGCTGTCAGCACAGGGAGAGCGAACGATTGCAGAATCGCGGTAATGAACATCGACCAGATCGTCAGCGGCATGCGGAACAGGGTCATTCCCGGAGCCCGCATGTTGATGATCGTGGTCATGTAGTTAATTGACCCCATCATGGATGAGAACCCGACGAAGGTGAGAGCAATCAACCACCAGTTTTGAGCGGCTGCTGCAAACACGGAGAGTGTCGGATAACCGGTCCAACCGCCTGCAGCACCGGCATCCATCCCTCCGATCACGCAGAGCGACTCTGGCAACAAATTGTAAAACCAAACCGGTGCAATTCCGCCCGCCAAAGCAAAACAGAAAATCGCGGGCCACATGAACCAGTAACTCAACATATTCAAGATCGGGAAGGCCATATCGTCGGCCCCGATCATCAGCGGGATCAGGAAATTCCCGAACGCTCCCGCCAGAATTGGAATGATCACTAGGAAGATCATCACGGTGGCGTGCATCGTCACCAGCATGGTGTAGAACTCGGGCGAGATCTGTCCGCCCTCCGCCTTGAACAGCAGGCCGAACAGCGGCATCGCCTCCCAGCGAAACGCCAGTTGCCAGCGCACCCCCAACGCCAGCGCACCGCCGACGAACAGGCACAGCAAGGTGGTGATCAGGAACTGCTTCCCAATCATCTTGTGGTCGGTGGAGAAAACATAAGTCGAGATGAACGACCCATGATGCTCATGACCGTGACCATGATCGGCGGCGTGACCGTGATCGGGTGACGATTCGATTGCGGGATTGACTGTACTCATCGACTCACTCCGCTCTGTTGTCATCTCGCGATGACTCGTAGCAGAATTCGTAAGAATTCTGCCTTCACTTTCACTCCGGAATTCTGACGAATTCCGCTACTCACCCTGAGCCACAGGGGCCTCCGGCACTCCGTCATAGTTCTGCTGCTGCGTCAGATTCCGCAAGAACTCCAGGTACTTGTCTTCCGGCTCGGCCACCATGCGGGCCTTCATCTTGTAGTGTCCCCACCCACACAGCTCGGCACACAACAGCGTGTATTCGCCACTCTTGTCGGCCTCGAACCAGACCGGAATATCCAGCCCTGGCACGGCGTCCTGCTTGAGCCGCAGCTCGGGCAGGAAGAACGAGTGCAGCACGTCTTCCGATTGCAGGATGATCATGACCGGGGTTCCGACCGGAGCATGCAGATCGTTGACCGTATACAGGTCGGTCGGCTGTGGCTTGGGCATCAGTGGCAGAGGCTTCCCGTCCTTGTCGAGGCCGGGGTAGCGAATCCGCCACTCGAACTGCCGAGCGGTCACTTCCGCAATCGCCCCCCGCTGGGTCTCCTGTGGAAAGCTGGTCTTCACCCGGTATTCGGCCCACACATCCATCTGATACAGAGCGATGAACAGCAACACGCAAGCGGGGACCACAGTCCAGATCACTTCGAGATTGTGACTGCCGTGCGAGTACCACGCCTTGCTGGTACTCCCCTCGTCCGTCGCAGCTGCGCCCTTAAACAGCACATAGCCCAGCGCGACCTGCGTCCCGATGAACGTGGCGGTCGTGATGTACAGGATCATGTAGAAGAGCGAGTCGATCTTCTTGCCCAGCGGACTGGCCGCTGTCATGCCGGTGGGGCCGTTGAACGGAAACCACCAACCCATGTCTGGAGCGATCCAGCACAGGACGAAGGCCGCTATCGGCCAGAACATGAAAAACAGACACCAGAATCGTTTCACGATGATCGTCCTTGCGGTGCTTCAGCCTCCCGGAATCCCCCGAGAGTCACATCGCATGTTCGTGGCGAGAAGAAAATCAGTGAGCGGTGGAGACCACCGGTGCTGGGGAAGTGGAAGGCGTGGGCGAAGTCGAACCGGCACCCGGAGCGCGGGGTTCATGCGGCATCTGCAGGATGTAGTTCACCAGATCCCACTTCTGCTGCTCAGTCATCTTGGCACCGAAGGCGGACATCGGCGTCCCTTTGATCCCCGCTTCGATGCGAGAGTAGATGTCGATCGGGCGACGGCCCCCGCGGTACATCCCCAGTCGCAGGTTCCGCGGCTTAATCTTGTTCCCCCAGTCATCAAACAGACCCGGTTCCACATTGGGCTGCTTGGTCACCGTGTTGGTTGTGATGGAATAAGTCTGAGCCCCGTCTCCCAGTCCCGTCTCCCCGTGGCAGGCGACACAATTGAGATTGGCGGACAAGAACAGCCCGCGGCCCCGCTGCACGGAATCGGCATCGCTGAGGTAGCGTTTTTCGGTCGGGGCAATGACAGCTTCCCGAGCCTGTGCTGCCACCCACTGATTGATCATCTGTTCGGAGGTGTCCGCGATGGCCTCATCGAATTCCCCCTCCTGGGCACGCTTGACGAAGTCTTCCATGATCTTCGCTTCCGTCTCGCCGTTCTTGACGCGGGACGCGACCTCGGTGATGGAATAGTCGCTCGCGAGATTGCCGTGTATCTTGAGTTCAGTTTCTCCCCGCATGGCGAGAAACAGCACGTATTCGATAATCGCCTGCGACTCGTCGGCCCTCAGCAACTTGAACGAAGGCATATAGGTTCCGGGGATTCCATCCTCAACGACACGGGCGAGGTCGCCGCGCTGGGCCTTCATGTCGACCTTCGTCGAAGTGAATTTGAACACCCCTCGGCGGTAGTCTCGTGGCCGCACGTTGAGATACGGTGCAGTCGGTCCCTGCCCATCCCCGGCCACGCCATGACAGTGCTGGCAATGCTCGGCATACAGCAGTCGACCGTGGGTCAACACTTCGCCGGGGCCGATGACGATCTTGTCGCCCGGCTGAGGCGACTTCGCAGGGGCCGCGAGCAGCGAGAGAAGATGCGTCTCTGTGTTGTAACTCTCGAACAGGTCCGGAGCGCCGCCCGCTGGCATGGGAGTCCCACTCACCCAGGCGACTTCCTGCCCCGACTTCAATTCACGATGAGTTTCTGTCAACAGGACCGACAGGTTTGGGGTCGGCTTCGGCTCGTCCTTCGGCTCTGCCGATGTTATGGGATCGTTCGTCTTCTTCCCCGCTTCAAGCACAGTGACCGAAATCGCCTGCGAATCTGTGAGTGAACCATCCGAGACCTGAACGATCACATCATAAGTGTTGTTCTTATCGGAGTCCGTCGGAGTCTGGTGAGTCGGTGGATTGCGAAACGCCAGCATTCCTGTGGCACCGCTGATCTTGAACTGCTCGGCATCCGGTCCGCCCGTGATTGAGAAGACCGGCATCTCAACAGGCTTGTAGACATCTTTAACAGTCAGTGTCGTGACATCGGTCGACTTCTCACTGACCTCCATCGAGACTGTGGGACCACCGCCGATCTGCGGTGCATCATTCACAGTCGCCACAGCTGCGTGCGGATGCAAAGGCAGCTTGTCCCACACCCGGATTTTGTGCGGGGTGCCGAATTTCTGATCGACCACGGTGCGGACGTAGTCCTGCATCACAGGCGACAAACCCTCACGGTGGCTGAACTGCGGCTCCGTCCGTCCGCAACCGCAGACCAACGACACGCAGGTGACCAGCACCAGGGCAGATAACTTGGACCTCACAGATCCTCTCCCGTCCGAAACGACCGGGCAGACCGGCTGGTCCGCCCCACTTCCACACCAGCGAGCTGCTCAGCTCGCTCCACCACGTCGAAACTTCCGAAGTCTTCTGAGACTTCGGAAGTTTACTGAGGCGCTCGGTTCGCTCTACGGAGTCTTCCCCGCATCGGCGTTCCCCACCGAGGGGCGACCCTGAGCGTCCACCTTCACCTTCACGGCGTCTTCTGGCAGAACGGTCGTAGCCTGCTTCGGCCCTAGTGCGGGTGAACACCCAACCAGAACGCTTGCTGCCAGACAGCCCCACATCACCCATGTATTCTTCACGCTTCCGCCCCCGAAACAACAACCAGCCTCTGAATTCCGGAAAGTGGCCATCTCACTTCTTTTCCAGTTTGGCAGCGGGCACCTTGACCGACACTTCGACCGGTTGATCGGGTACGACATCGACCTTCAGCGAACGTTCGACATACCCCACCTTTTCGTGCCAGACGATGAACTCCATCTTGCCCGCCGGGACGCCTGGAATCTCGAACGAACCATCCGGCTTGGTCACAGCCGCCCACGGGTGGTTGACGACGAGGTGATAGCTATCCATCCAACCGTGGAAGTCGCAGATGGTCTTCACGGGCAAGGCTTCCGCCTTGTCATACACGAGGTTAGTGCCCACCGTGTCGTTGCCTTGTACGGCCGAGTTGAACGTCTTGTTCACGGAAAACGTATGCACGTTGTGAGCGACCGGATCTGAGTTCGTAATGTTGATCGTCTGCCCCACGCGCGAGATAAAGGTATGCGGAGAGAAGATGCAGCCCTTCTGGTCGAACACAATCTTGTCAGCCGGGGCCGCCGGAATCTGGACGCCAGCAGGAGCCTTCTTCAGGTAGATGAAGACGTTCGCCAGTCCGCCACTGGCGTCCGCGATGACGGACTCATTCGGAACCCCATTCACCGCGCAAATGGCGTCCTTCGTGGCTTCCCCTTTGCCGAGCAGCATCGCCAGCGTGGGGGCTGCACCGTCGATGACGACCTTGCCCTTCACGGTCCCGAATCCGGCCATGGCGGGAGCGGCCGCTTCTGTCGATTCAGCCGGTCCAGCTTCCCCACCGGCTGTGTTCGACACGATCAGTGTGACGTCGGATGGCGTATACGCACCACCGCCCAGCCCCAGGTTTCCGCCGCATCCCGCGAGGGGCAGCAGAGCCAGGATCAGTGTTCCGAATGACAGTGGTCGCAGATGAGGCATGGGATCCCTCCGCATCGAGCGGAGTCTCTCAGTGTGTCGGTCAGTTCTTCACTTCGCTTCAGGAGCCGCTGCCGCCGGGGCAACTGCGGCTTCAGCGGGAGCAGCGGGTGGGGTCGGCGGGGCTTCCGCCTTGCCATGCCGCTCCAGCAACTTGTAGTAGTTCAGCAGAGCATCCACCGTGGCATCGATCTGCGGTCCGCCCTGGCCACCCAGGTACTCGGGCATGATCTTGCCATCGGCAGCGTACACCTGCGGCATCGAGGTGTACGGCGTCATCCAGACCGGGTTCGTGATCCACAGCTGAACCCAATCGGGTCGCAGGCGTTTCTCGACTCGGTCAAGGTTTGGGCCACGAATGTCCTTCGGATCAGTCGAGGCCGCATAGAGCCGACCACCGACTTGATGGCACTTCGTGCATTGCCCGGTCGTCACCATTTTCCAACCCGCCGTCAACCGGTCTTGAGGAGCCCCGGCAAAGGCGGCTGCGTGAGCCGTCTCCCGCTCCGCAATGTAGTCGGCAGTCTGCCGCTCGTTCGACTGGTACGGGAACTCGGCTCCATCGACAGCTGCGAAGTAGTTGGCCAAGGCCATCGCTTCGGCGTCGTCCATGTTGAACTTGGGCATCCGCAGGACGGTGGTGTAGCGGATCTGCTCCGGCTCTTTGAGGAACTGGTAGAGCCACTGGGTCTGGACCTTGAACCCTTCGCGGACGAGCGGCGGAGGCGACGCCTGCCAGGCCCGACCACGGTCGTTCGGGGTTTCCTTGGTCATCAATTGCGGAACGAGCCAGTGAGCCAATTCGCCGCCGCGCCCCATGCTCTGGGACTGGACCTTGTTCACGGGGACCGAGACGGGGTCGCCGGGATAGATCGTCTTGTCGCCGACCTTCAGCACATCCCAACTCGTAAAGACCAGCACTTGATCTTCCGGCAACTCCTCCTTGTCAGGTTCCTGTTTTAACAGCCCGTGAACAGACAGCAGCAGTTCACCCGACTTGGTCTTGGGGGTACTCTTCGGATCAAAGACGTGTGCCGGATTGAACTTCTCCAGCAGTCCGAGAGCCGACTCGTAGTTCTTGGGCCCCAGTCCTTGTGCGTACAGGTCGTCCGCTGCGACCGCGAACTTGAGTTCGGGGAGTTCGAGGATATGGCAACCCGCGCAGTTGTACTTCTCCAGCACGCGCTCACCTTCCAGGCGGGCCGCCTTGGCTCCCGTCGGCTTGTAGACATAGGCCGGAGCCGGTGGATCAGCAACGAGGCCGACCACGAACGTCGCGACCGATTCAATCTGCTGCTCGCTGAACGGGAACTTCGGCATCCGCAGACGCTCGTCCCACCCCTTGGTCTCGGTCTTCTTGTAGTCGTAGCTGCGCGGGTCGCGGAGCTTCTGCCACAAGAACCCAGCCCGTCCGTGGTGCATCAAACTGTCGACGAAGTACGCCGCCGACAGGTCAGCTGGTGCCGCACTGTGATCGTTTCGTTCACGATCGACGGCCTCTTCCACGCGCTTCAGCGTACTGCTGCCGTCGACTTCGCCGTGGTGGTGCAGGTACTCCGCAATGTGCTCGGGTGCCAGCTTCGCGGTGTCCTTGCGACCCCAGTCTTGCAGCGCGACCCCGATCGGGCCGGCCTCTTCGAATCCGGGGATGTCGTGACAACCAAAGCAGCCGTAGCGGGCGATCGTGCGGCGACCGATGTAGATCATCTTCTGGCGTTCCCACTCTCCTGCGGAGAACTGACCATCCCTCTGCGGGTGAGCAAGTTCGATCTCGTCCCCCTTGACGAACTCGGACAGAGACTTGGCCTTGCCGTCTGCACCAACTGCGAACGCATCCTCGTGGACCGGGTACTGCTTGCCCGCCATGACTTCGTTGACTTTATCACTCGAAGGCAGTGCCTTCTTAAGATACAGACGGACGAGGTCATCCAGAGCGGTGGACACTTGGACTTGAGACGTCAGCGTCTTGCCGCCACGCCGGTAGGTCAGAGTGATCGGCTCGCCCGATGGCAGCTTGGCGACCTCGGTATTCAGGCTCTCCACCGAGCGAATCGCCACAGAGCCGATGCTCAAAAGAATGTCATCAATCTGAAGGGAGGGTGGCCCCTTTTTGTCCTCACCGGAATCCAGGCGAGTTGCCGCAGAGCCCGGCAGGACTTCGGTCACTCGCACCCCAGCATGCTCCACACCGAGTGCAGCGGCTTCCTCAGCAGTGAAGTCCTCATCACCCACGATACCCAGAACACTGACCGGACGCGCGAACGCGGGGAACTCCGTCGGCCCCTTCGCCAGCAGGAATTGGGCGATGTCCGCAGCGGGGTCGACGTACTTGTCACCATCCCCTTCCGGGTTCAGGTACAGGTTCGGCATCTTGGTTCGCTTGTGGTAGGCGTTCGGCTGCTTGAGCCAGCTGTACATCCATTTGAAACCGTCGACGCCGGGCTTGATCTTCTCGTGAATCTTGGTGAGGTCCGGACCGAAGTCGGCGTTGACGCCCTTGAGTTCGGCGTCGTCGTACGAGTGACAGGCCATACAGCCACGACGGGAGAAGAGGTGCTTGCCTCGCTCCGCATCGGCCACGTAGCCCTCTTTCGGAGCCTGCAATTCCAGTGGCTGGGTCTTCGCATTGAGGTAGGCGGCAATCGCCTGCAACTCGACCGGCTGGAGCATCTCGGCGAGGTGATCCGACTGGTTCGAGTTGCCGAAGAACTTGGGCATCTTGGTCGTCGGACGGAACCGCTGGGGGTTCTCGGTCCAGTAAGCGATGAACTCCGGCGTCGACTTCAGGCCAATGTGCCGCAGAGATGGGCCGGGCTTCCGCATCTCGCCGGGAACCGCGTTGGGGTCGCTCTTCAGCTTGGCCAGTTGTTCGGGAGTGTTCGGCTCCAACCGCAGGTCGGGACCGATCGGCTTGCCAGCGTCATACCCGTTCATCTCGTGACAGCCATAGCATCCGTACTGGCTGATGATCTGGTGCCCTTCGACGACCTTGGGAGCGGAGTTACCGAACTTGTCGCTCTGGGCGAGTTCTGTCACGTCATGGTGACAGCGAATGCACGAAGCTTCGGCCAAGTGCTTCGGGAACATCGGGAATTCCCAGAAGTGATTCGAGTGCCAATGGTTCTTGGCTTCCCATTCGGCAGCCTGAGCCGGGTGAGCGGGGGCATGCTCGGCGTTCTGGAAGGAGGTGCCCGAGCCATCGCCTTCGTGACAAATCGTACAGCCGAACTTTTCCATCGAGTGCGGGCTACCTGCCGTGATGAACAGTTCAGGATTGGGGTGCCCTGAGAAGGGTTGGGCATAGGTGCCGCTCTGCCCATCACCCGCTGGATAGGCGGCTACGTTCCCGACCTCGAAGTCGGCGATGTTCATGTGGCAGGAGCGGCAACGGTCGACACGGTCGACATTGGCCATGCCGAGTTGCTGCTTCAGCCCGCGCGGCCAGTCGTACTTGATGTTGAGGTGCGGATTGAAGCCGTTGATGATCGGCCACTCTTTGAACGACCGCTTCATCGACACGAACGTACTGGACGGGCGGATGAGTTCCATCTGGTCCAGCAGGCCCTTGCGCTCGGCAGTGAGCTTCAGGAGTTGAGCTTCTTCCGCATCACGAACCTTCGTGAGTACTGTCAACGCTTCCTTGGCCTGATCGTATTCCCCCTTGGCGATTTCGACGCGGCGAGCGAGGGCTTCGGCTTCTAGCTGCACAGCGTCATAGGCCGCCTTCTTCTCGGCCATGACCTTGTCGGAGACGGCATCGCGAACGGCAATGTCAAAGTTGGCTCGGGCCACATCGCGTTCGGCGTTCTTGAACTTTGCGGTGGTCGATACGCGGCTCAGGACGGCTTTCTTCTGGGCGACCAGCTTCAGGGCCTCATTGATCTTGGTGGCCGTCTCTCCGGTTTTATAGGCAGCCAGTTGCGTCTCGATCACCGCCACTTGGGCCTGCAGGTCGGCGGAATCGACGCCCTTGAGTTGGTCGGTTAGCTTGGCAACTTTGAGCTTCTCGGCCTGTCGCTGGTAGTCGCGCCACTCACGCTTCTCATCGCGAGACATCATCAACAGGGTGGCGGCAAACAGCGCGAAGGCGCTGGCGGCGAACACCTTGTGCATCGTCCCGAGATTGCGCCAATACTGATCGTTCGCTGGCATGGGTAGTCGTCGTCAGTCGGGTATTTGCGTGAAGAAGGTCAACGGTCTGGACCACGGAAATCACTCGCCGTGAGAGCGTGGACACATCAGATGTTGAAGAACCATTCCGGGATGGACACGATGTACTTCAGCTGCCAGATCCACCGCAGCAGCATCTTGATCGGCAGCAGAGCCATGAAGAGAAGCAGGTTGGCCAGTACCATGTAGCGGATGACTCCCATCCGAACATAGAACTTGCGGAGGATGGTGAGCGCCATGGCATGCGGCAGTGCCATGAAGTAGCCCACGATGAGCAGGATCCCCACGCCTTCTCGCGTAAAGATGGAGAGGACTTGATCGAGGATGCCCGCCTTGGAATCAACCACCGGCAGGGGCAGTCCTAGGCCACGCACCCACACGTACTCGCTGAGGTTGACGTTGTTCAGCACTTCCAGCTTGTGGACATCCCAGAACTCGTACAGACCGAACATGTTCCAGTTCGGCCCCCGCACGAACGTTCCGAGGACAATCATCCCAATCCACAAGGGGAGAAAACCGACCAAGAAGATGATGACCGAGAATTTCCGATCATTGAAACAGTAATAACCGTTTCCCTTCTTGTTGAAGTCGATGTACGGAATCGCCATCAAGCCCTGCAAGATCACCAGCGGCAACACCACTCCGGCCAGCCAGGGGTCGAAGTAGACCAGCATTTCCTGAAGACCGAGGAAGTACCACGGGGCCTTCGACGGGTTCGGGGTCTTGACCGCTGAACCCGGTTCTTCGATCGGGGCCTGCAACATCACGCCCCACACGATCAGCACGGCAGAGACCAAGATCATGCACAGCATTTCGGTGTAGACCAGATCGGGCCACACCAGCACCTGTTCGCTCAACTCCGACTCCGCCAGCGGACGCCCTTCGGCCACACGGCGATCGTTGTCGCACGCCTTCTTGAAGTACAGCCATGTGAAGTAGCCGCACAGGAACAGCATCCCCACGATCGGCACATTGTCAGGTTTACCGACGATCTGACGGAAGTCATAGTCGGTCATGCTGAAGCCCAGGAACAGGCACGCCGCATTGAACATGACCCAGCCGACGGTATCGCGGGAGAGGAATTCACGCTTCCAGATCATCCCCACGAACGCGAGCATCATCAGACCGAAATACTTTCGAGCGTCTGAGAACACGAGATCGACAGGCACCTTCAACCAGTTCGGCAACCGGATCAGAAAGTCTTCGGGAGCCGAGTTCGCCGTCAGGTGCGCGACCGCCATCAGCATCAGAAACGCTGTATAGAACGCCCACACCGTCGCTCGGGGAATGTGCTGAAACCCCAGCACCGATTCGTAGTCGCCGTCCCGCTTGAAGCTGCGCAGCGTCCAGCCGACATTCGCCAGGAACAACAGCGTATACAGCCAGCCAAGGCCGTGAATCACGCTGGACGTCAGATCGGGATGCGCGTGCATGGGGTTCGGACTTCTCGGAACCAGTCGCAGGGTAAAACCTGCAACCGGAGTTTCTCAGACTCAGAGGACCACACCAAACTCTCGCTGCGGGACATCAATCAGTGTCGCCTTTCGCTCCGCGAAAGGATGTTCTTTCGCGGAGCGAAAGATGACACTCTCTGATGCCCCGACCACTACAGCGGCTGACTGATTCCACCGTCTTTGCGGACCCGCCAGAAGTGAATCGCAATCAACAGCGATGCCACGATCGGGATGGCCACACAATGCAGAATGTAGAATCGGTTCAATGTCTCTTCACCGACGTTGCGGGCACCCAGCAACAGGAATCGGGCATCCGAAGCGTTGGTAATCAGGTCGTAACCCCCGACATTCAACAGCTGGAAACCCGGGCCTTCATGCCCCAGGAACGGATGGGCGCGGGCCATGTTCGAACCCACCGTGATGGCCCAGATGGCCAACTGATCCCAAGGGAGCAGATACCCAGTGAACGACAGCAGCAGGGTCAACACCAGGAGCAAGACCCCGATGACCCAATTGAACTCGCGCGGCGGTTTGTAGCTGCCGGTGAGGAACACGCGGTACATGTGGAGCCAGACGGTAATCACCATCGCATGGGCCCCCCAGCGGTGGATTTCCCGCATGATGCCCAGCGTGGTGACATCGCGCAGAGCGCGAATGTCGGTGAACGCCCACTCCAGCGTGGGACGGTAGTAAAACATCAGCAGCACGCCGGTCAGCGTCTCGACCAGGAACAGGAAGAAGGTCACTCCCCCCATGCACCAGGTGTACGACAACTCGATCCCGCCCTTCTTCGCC
>JAYTCW010000087.1:0-17402 GCA_043736295.1 Planctomycetota bacterium
AAACGGCTTTCTCTTTTCCAGGACTAGAGTTACGTCGCCGAGGACTCGGTTCAAAGATACGGTTTCGAGGATGCGCCGTTTTTCGAGCATCTTTGAACCTCGCCAGATTTCGGGGATTTTCTGCGAGAATTCGAAGACCGCTAGGGCGGCCCGCACGTCCGTCGCGTCGGTGGTCGCCACCTTGGCCAAGGACTCTTCGAGGGTGGCCAGTTCGTCGCGGAGGGCGGCCAGTTTGGCGTTGAACGTGGGCTCATCGATCGACCCGGCCAGGAACGCGTTCAGGAGCCGGTCGTTCATCGTGGTGAGTTCGCTACGGCGCTTGGTCTGGGCGATCCGTTGATTGCGTTGCAGGTCGCTGATGTCGGCGAACGCGGATTGGAGCGAGGTGCGGAACCATGCAGCGACTTCTTCATCGGGCATCTGGAATTGTTTGAGGTCGGCGAGGATCGCCTCGTCCAGATCGTCGCTCCGCCAGCGGACGCTGGGGTGGTTCTCATCCTGGTAATTGTTGGCACAGCGGTAGTAGTCGTGGACGCGAACGCCGCCGCCCTTGAGCTTCCGTTTGATCCGCTCGCCCGTGATGAACGCTCCGCAGTGCTGGCAGGTGAAGAGTCCGCCGGACAGGGGCATGTTGACCTGCGGCTTTGCCCGACGATTCTTTCCACTCAAGACATCCTGACAGGTCTGGAACGTCGACCGGTCGATCAGCGGTCGATGTCGCCCTTGGTAGAAGTTGCTGCCGCGTTTGATCTCACCGATATAGAACCGGTTGTTGAGCATGTACGAGACAGCTGTGCGATGGAACTTCGTGTGCGTCTGCTGATAGGTGAAGCCCTCGTCGGCCAATTTCTCGCCGATCGATTCGAACGTATGTTGGCCTGACGAGTAAAGCTCGAACATTCGCATCACCGCTTTGGACTTCTCGGGATGCGGCTGAATCGGCTCCTCGCGATTCTCGGTGACATTGAGGTATCCGAACGGGGCGCGGCTATGTTGCCAACCTTGCTTGGCCCGTTCGTCGATCCCCTTCAAGACCTCGGTCCGCAGGTTGTCGCTGTAGTATTGGGCGACCGCTGCCATCACGTTGAACGACAAAGCCCCGGCTGGTCCGGGACCGAACTGGTTGTCGACGAAGGCCAGAGAGACTCCGTGCTTGTCCTCCAACTCCTGCATCCGCACCGCGTCCCGCATGTTGCGGCAGACGCGGTCGAGCTTGTGACTCAGGATCGCGCGCAGGTTTTCGCGTTTGGAGTTGGCCTTCACCCAATCGAACATTTCATTGAAGACGAGGCGCTCCGCACCACGCCGAGCCGACTCAGCCACCGAGAACTCTCGGACGACCGTCCACCCGTTCTTCATGGCTCGCTCGCGTGTCGACCGGAGTTGGGCATCAATGGAATACCCTTCCCGTTGCTCGCGCGAGGAGACTCGGGCCCAGATCACGACGTTCATTCCACGTTCCTTTCCAACAGCATCTCGGCGAATCGTTTGACGTTCCGGAGGATCTCGATCGCCTCGTCCTCCGAGACCTCCCGTCCGTACCGGGCTGACCAGAGTCGACGAGTCTCAGTGATCAAATCATCCGAAACCCAGGCGAGTGACAATGGCCGTCGAACCGGCACGGGCGGGTCACACAGTCCTGGCTCATCCGGCGACGAGAGTCCAGTGATGTGGGGGACACATTTCTGCGGTTTGGGTGAGGCGAGGAGTTGGTTCATTCCGCCTCCTCGTCACCGAATCCGGCTTCGCTGAAACGCTCACGGAGTGCATCGACGGCGTCTTCCACGCACTGTCGACCTACTCGAAGTTCACGTGTGATTGACGTGACCGTGTGCCCCGAGGTCAGCATTCGGCCAACCTGTTGCTCGAACTCCGGAAGCTGCGACAGGATGGATTCCACGTCCATCGTCAACTCGCTGGCTTCGTATCCTCCATCCGTGGGAAGTTCATCTTCCGATGGCAGCATCAACCCACACCGCTCGACCATGCCCAGGTAGCGTTTCCGCGTCCGAAGCCATTTCATGAGACGGCGATCGATTACAGCGACGAGGATTGTCGATTCGCTGGCCCCGTTTGTTTTGTCGGGGTCAGGCGTGAATTCCAGCAGTTCCAGAACGGCATCCTGAACAGCGTCTTCCAGATCGTGTCTCTTGAGGCCGAATCGCACCGCTCGACTGCGAATCAGTTCCAACTTCTCATTGATCGTCAGTGCATTCTGCGTCTTGTCCATCTCGTGTTTCTCCACTCACCAAGTGTTCTGGCCAGCGATGTGCTGACCACGGTGAGGGAGTTTGCGGGGACATCAGGGACACGGTCTCTACGCGCCCACATTGGGGACACGAAAGTCATATTGGCCCAATATCGTGTCCACATTGCGATCAGGGACACAATATGGACGCAATATTGCGTCCATATTGTGGACATGTCCCCAATGTAGAATCCAATGTGATCTTTCCAGAAATCGGCAAATCTCGACTTGCGAGCGGGTAATAACTTTATGTAGGCCGCGAGTCGCTCACTGCGACAGCCAGTCACCCTCGTTTTGATGACGGACGTCTCCGCTGATGACGATCCGTGCCTGTGACTGGGCGACGGCAAATCTATTCCGCCAGAGGGGCATCATGCCGTCATCTCCATTTGGGCACCCGCACGCCCGCAGCAATTGCTACGCCACCTGGTACATCCGGCGCAAGGCCAAAGGACTCGTTGGGAAATACGGATTCAGATCAGGCGATGCCGAAGACATTACTCAGGAGTTGACACTGCATCTCATCAAGCAGTGGCCGCTTTACGACACGACCAAAGGCAAAGTGACGACGTTCATTCAGAACATCGTGGATGTCCGAGTCTGTGAACTCCTGCGAGACCAGCGGCGGCGGAAAAGAGACAACCGCGGCAATGTGCCTCTCTCTCAGGCAGACGGGGCCACTGAGCACGGATCGCTCGATGGTATTCGAGGGCAACCGGAAACGAGCGAACACGAACTGATCGATCTGAGAGCTGACTGTGAATCAATCCTTTCCAGATTGCCGAGCGATCTGAAGCAGATCGCTGTGTTGCTGAAAACCATGTTGCCGTCTGCGGTGGCAAAAGAGCTGCACATACCCGAGGGGACACTCTGGAACCGGATGGCAGAGTTGCGAGATCACTTCATGGCCGAGGGGTATGACCTCGGAGATCAATCCCACGAACCCTTAACTCAGGAGAACGCATGAGCTTGTTGTCGTCAGTCACTCAAGGGGTACAGGTGCTGCCTCGGCGGGTGATGGTGTATGGGGTGCATGGGATCGGGAAGAGTACCTTCGGGGCGATGGCTCCGGACCCGATCTTTATTCAGACCGAAGATGGCCTCGCCAATCTCGGGGCGGCCCGGTTCCCGTTGGCGGAATCGTTCGAGCAGGTCATGGCGTCGATCACAGCTCTCTACACCGAGGCTCATAACTACGCCACGGTCGTGATTGATTCCCTCGACTGGCTCGAACAGCTGATCTGGAAGCAGGTCGTGCGAGAGCGCGGTCCGGGGAACAAGACCAAGGTCGACAACATTGAGGACTTCGGGTTCGCTCGCGGGTACATGTATGCGATCGACTACTGGCGGGAAGCTCTCGATGGCCTGAACGGGCTACGGAATGACCGTCAGATGATGGTCGTGTTGATCGCTCATGCGAAGATCGAGCGGTTCGAGAACCCGGAGACGGAAGCGTACGACCGGTACTCACCCCGGCTCAACAAGCATGCGTCGGCTCTAGTGCAGGAATGGTGCGATGAGGTGCTGTTCGCCAGCTACAAGGTCCACACCAAGCAGACCGATGAGGGGTTCGACAACACCCGTACTCGCGGGATTGGCACCGGGGATCGCATTCTGCGAACGACGGAACGCCCCGCTCACATGGCGAAGAACCGTTTGAGTCTGCCCGAAGAGATGCCGCTCGATTTCCGGTTTTACGCTCAGTATCTCGGCCCGACTCCGACCGCATAGCTGGTCACGGTCCTTTCTCTCTGTTCACTCGCTGCGCTGAAGGTCCGCGCAGTGGTCACTCACTCTCATCTCTTTGGAGAACACTCATGGCTGATTTGCGTGGCTTCGATGCCAACACTGTCGAACCGAATGACTCGTTCGATCCGCTCCCGAACGGCGACTACCTGTGCATCATCACCGCGTCGGAGATGAAACCGACCAAGGCGGGTGATGGTGCCTTTCTCGAACTGGAGTTGCAGGTCCTCGACGGTCCGCACCAGGGGCGCAAGCTCTGGGACCGGCTGAACCTCAACAACGCCAATGAGACGGCGGTGCGGATCGCCCGTGGGGCTCTCTCTTCGATCTGCCGAGCAGTCAGCATCCCGCAGCCGCAGGACAGCTGCGAGCTGCACGATCTCCCTCTGATGGTGAAGGTGGCGTGCAAGAAACGAGATGACACCGATGAGATGACGAACGTGATCAAGGGGTACAAACGCCGGGATGCGGGTGTCGCGACGCCCCCTCCTCCCCCGATGCCCGCACCCGGCAGCCCCGCGACCATTCCGTTCTCTGCTCCGGTTGCTCCGCGTAGCGGAGGAGCACCGTGGAAGCGGAATTGAGAGCTGACCTGGGGGACACTGCTCTGTCCTCATCGCACCAGGCAGCTCCAGTGGTAGCCCCACTGAGTTATGTGCTGCCGTTCCCGCCGAGCGTCAACCGGTATTACCGGCATGTGGGCTACCGCACGCTCCTCAGCCGCGAAGGTCGAGAGTACCGCACTTCCGTGCTCTCACTTCTCGCGGGGCGGGTCGGCCAGCCTCTTTCTGGCCAACTGCAGGTCCAGCTGGATCTGTTTCCCCCGGATGCCCGTCGTCGTGACTGGGACAATTTTCAAAAAGGCGTGTGGGACTCGCTCCAGCACGCCGGGGTCTATCTCGATGACAGCCAGGTCAAACGAGCTGTTGTTGAGATGCACCCGCCTTGTCGTCCCGGTCACGCGACGGTCGTCATCCGTCCGTTCACTCCGTCACCTGAAGAAGACCGACCATGCCCACCATCGTTCACGAACGAGATATCGAGCCTCCCGACATCGCTCCCGATGATCCGCCCGTCATCTTCGAGCGGCTCTTTAAGATCACAACCCCTGACGGCACGGAAGAAACCTACACGCCGGATGAAGCGTGCGACCTGATCGCGAGTCTGGTCTGCGAGCAGTTCTGGGACTGGTTCCTGAATCCCGCGTCGAAGCGCCGCTTCAAGCCCCGCATCAAACTGTATGAGGTCTTCTGAACGTGCTGACGCTCCGTCCTTACCAGCAGCTGGCCGTCGATGCGGTGTACCACCACCTGCGGGAACACGACACCAACCCGGTCGTCGTGATCCCAACCGGTGGCGGCAAGACCCCGGTGATGGCGACGATCTGTCGTGATGCCGTGCAGATGTGGAACGGCCGCGTACTGGTACTCGCTCACGTCAAAGAGCTTTTGCAGCAGTCAGTCGACAAGCTGCGACAGGTCTGTCCTGACCTGCCGGTGGGCGTCTACTCCGCCGGGCTCAAACGACGTGATACGGAGCATGCCGTGATCGTGGCAGGTATCCAGTCGGTCTACAAGCGGGCGTGCGAACTCGATGCGTTCGATCTGGTCCTCGTCGATGAGTGTCATTTGATCCCCGCCGATGGCGAAGGGATGTATCGGCAGTTCCTCGCCGACGCCAGAATCATCAACCCCCATGTTCGCGTCGTGGGATTTACAGCTACGCCGTTCCGATTGGATGCCGGTCCGATCTGCCGCGAGGATCATTTCCTCAACGCGGTCTGCTACGAAGTCGGAGTCCGCCAGCTGATTGCGGATGGCTTTCTGTCGCCCCTGATCTCGAAGGCCGGACTGGCGAAAGCCGACACCTCACAACTGCACGTCCGAGCGGGCGAGTTCGTCGCCAGCGAAGTCGAACAGACAATGGACGACACCGAACTGGTGGAGTCCGCCTGTGCGGAGATCGTCGATGCGACCAGAGAGCGGAATGCCGTGCTGATCTTCGCCAGCGGAGTGAAGCACGGGAGGCATGTCTGCCAGGTGCTGGCGGAGAAGCACGGCATCGAGTGCGGGTTCGTCTGTGGCGAAACTCCAGATGCCGAGCGAGATGAACTCCTCGCCCGGTTCCGTGGCGAGCCGGATGGTCTGTTCCCTCGGGCTCCGCTGAAGTTCCTGTGCAACGTCAACGTTCTGACGACCGGGTTCGATGCTCCGCACGTCGATGGCGTCGTGCTACTGCGACCGACGCTGTCGCCGGGGCTGTACTACCAGATGGTCGGTCGCGGGTTCCGGCTCTTCCCCGGCAAGTTGAACTGCCTGATCCTCGACTACGGTGGCAACGTCCTGCGACATGGTCCCGTCGATCAGCTGCTTCTCAAAGACAAAGCGAGACTGGGTGAAGGTGAAGCCCCCGCCAAAGAGTGCCCCCAATGTCGGGCGTTGATCGCCCCGGCTTACTCCAACTGCCCGCAGTGTGGGTTCGAGTTCCCGCCTCCGGAACGGAAGAAGCACGACGCCCAAGCGTCTCGCGCCGGTGTCCTGGCAGGACAAGCGACCGATACCGAATTCGAAGTCCGCGACATCACCTACAGCGTCCACACCAAGAAGGACGCCGACGAATCGGCTCCCAAGACGCTCCGTGTCGACTACCGCCTCGGTCTCGACTACTGGGTCAGCGAATGGATCTGCCTGGAACACACCGGCTGGGCGAGGCGCAAAGCCGAGCAATGGTGGAAGGCCCGCTCGCCCGACCCCGTGCCCGATTCCGCACAACGCGCTGCGGATCTCGCCGAAGCCGGGGCACTCGCTCACACCGAATTCGTCACCGTCCGCTCCGTCGCCGGGGAGAAGTTCGAACGCATCCTCCACAGCAAACTCGGACCGAAACCTGAGCCGTGTCCCGTTTACGCGGGTGTCGATCTTGACGATGTGCCGTTTTGAGTGGAATGACTCGCGACAGCGCTTGATGTCGTAGCCAGTTCCTGGCTCCATGTGTCACGTTCAGTCACGACCACAGTTCAGGAGCCACCGCGATGTCTGATCCAGCCACTGTCCATACCGAAGCCAACCTCCGCCAGATCTTCGCGAACATTGCCCCGGACCGGGCCCAGACGATTCGCGAGTGTTACTACGAAGCGGTCGAGGCTTTGCGGTGTCTTGCCGAATCGCTGGAGCTGGCCGACCTGGAAGTCCCAAGCAACCACGAGCATGTGTTGATTTACGAACACGTGATCGCCTGCGAAGCGATCGGTGCCATGAACCTGAGCCTGCTGGGGAAGGTGCTGTAACACACCCTCCGGGCATCCCTTCCATAAAGTGATGGTGCAATGCCCAACCGCTGGACTTTGGGTGTTCAGGAGTGTTCGTTCTGCGGAGCCTCGCTGAGGTTTGGCGGTGACGCCCACGAGTGCGAATCACGCTCTGAGGTTGAGTACGACCTGGCGACCACCGATGAGCAGAAGGCTCTGCTCTCGGAAACGGTCCGCAAGATTTACGGCATCGACGAAGACCGCTGGTACGCCGGTCGACCGCACTACCGCGAGATCGTCTTGCGGCATCGCATGGAACAGAAAGGCTAACCCGTGTCTCGCGTGCTTGTCATCGGAGATTCGCATTGCCCCGGCATGCGGACCGGCTATGTCGACTTTCTCCAGCGAGTGGCTGACAGCTACTCCATCAACCGGGTCGTCCACATCGGCGACCTCGTCGACTGGGCCTCGATCTCGTACCACGAGAAGAGTCCGTCGCTACGGAACGCTTCTCTGGAGTATGCCAAGGCCCGCCGCCAGGTGGCCACCCTCACTAAAGCGTTCCCCAAGGCCGACTGGCTGATTGGCAATCACGACGCCCTCACCGAACGCCAAGCGGTCACCGCCGGTCTGCCGCCGGAGCTGCTGAAGGACTACGCCGACATGTGGAACGTCGGCTGGTCGATCCATCCCCGGTTCTCAAAACTGATCATCGATGGCGTGATCTACTCGCACGGCGATAGTGGTCGAGCCGGACAAGACGCCGCGTATCAACAGGCTAAAGACAACTTCCGCTCCACCGTCATCGGCCACTTCCACAGCCAGGCGGGCGTCCGCTGGTGGGCCAATCCAGAGTTCCGCGTCTTCGGTCTCTCAGTCGGCTGTGGCATCGATGCCAGTCGCCTGCAGTTCGACTACGGCCGCCGATTCTCCCACAAACCGATCCTCGGCTGCGGTGTCGTGATCGGCGGCAAACAAGCCTATTTCGAACCGTGGCTACTTCGTAGCCGCTAACCCTCTCTCTCTTTGAATAGGAGCCCCATGAGTCTGCTCGCTGCCCTGACCAAACTCGTCGATGACCAACTCGCCCAGGAAGGGATCACGCCCGAACTGCTTGCCATGATCGACCTCTCCGTGGCCTACAGCCCCGTGATCCCATTCGCGGGCGGAACTCTCGAAAACGCTGTTGATGTTCGAGCGTGGGGCTTCGTCCCCGATGACGACACGCCCAGCCGATTCGAGGTCCTGCACTCGGCAGTCCACAACCCCGTCACTCCCGACTCACTCAAGATCATGCGCGCCCGCTACCTGCTGGCCCGCGAAGCCCACTACGCCCCGATGTACGCCACCCTCTTTGGAGAATCTGATGCTGACGACTCTGACCCGAGTGCAATCTGTGGAGATTCAAGTTCGGAAGACCACCACGCAGACCGTAGTTCCGATGATTTACATTGCTGCCCCGTACTCGGAACCTGATCCGGTTGCGAATACCAAGCACGCGATCGCGATCGCCGACGCACTTCTGAAGGCCGGTTTCACACCACTCGTCCCGCACCTCACCATGCTCTGGGACATCGTCTCGCCCAAGTCGTACGAAGAATGGCTCGACTACGACCGCGAACTCCTGGCCCGCTGCGATGCCGTCCTCCGTGTCCCCGGCTACTCCGTCGGTGCCACCCGCGAGACCAAGTTCGCCAACTGGCTCGACATCCCGGTCATCCGTCCCAGATCCGCATCACCCGAGGACTGCGTCCGAGCCGCTCTCAACTGGCAGGTGTTTGGATGATCTGTTCGCTGTGCTTTAAGCCCTTTGACGATGGCGACTCGATCGGGAGTCGTCAGGGGCTGTGCCAAGACTGCTGGGAGGCCGCGTGTTCGGCCTCCTGGTGGGATGCCGTGGCTGCACTTCCCACTTTGGAGGAACTCACCTTGATGACTGAACATGATCTCCCGCGTCTGCGGGACGCTGATCCGCCCGATCAGAACCCGAAGGATCGGGCTTCTGCCCACAAGCCCCCGCTGCACCTGATCCCACCGTCCGCCGAGATCCTCGAAGCGGTCGTCATGGGGCTGGGGGCTCGCAAATACGGTCCGTACAACTGGCGGACCGCTCCGATCCGGGCCACGGTCTACATCGCAGCTGCGAAGCGACATCTCGCCCAGTGGCTCGATAAACAGGACATTGATCCAGAGAGCGGTGTCTCACACCTGGCCCACGCCCGAGCGTGTCTCGGAATTCTGCTGGACGCTCAGTCGCTGTCAAAGTTAATCGATGACCGCCCGCCGCCCGGTGCAGCGCACCAGTTGATCATCAGCGCCACAGAGAGCCAGGAGCAGGAAACACTGTGACGGTCGAACTCATGCCAGTCATCCCACTCGAAGCCGCTCGCGAGTACGTGCGCCGGGGCTGGCGCGTCGTGCCGATCCCGTTCAAACGCAAGGGAGCGAAGATCGACGACTGGGGGAAGATGACGCTGACCGAAGCGGAACTCCCTGCCTACTTCGACCAACCCGCGAACATTGGCCTCATCCTTGGTGAGCCATCCGGCTGGCTGGTCGATGTCGATCTCGACTGCCCCGAGGCGATCGAGATCGCGGAGCAATACCTGCCTCCGACCCCAGCTGTGACGGGACGACCGAGCAAGCCCCGGTCGCACTACTGGTATTACGCTCCGGGAGCCATCACCGCCAGGCACGCCGATCCGGTCACCCGCGACATGATCGCCGAGTTCCGCTCGACCGGAGTTCAAACGGTCGTTGGCCCGAGCATCCATCCGGATGACCATGAGGCGTACGAGATCCTGACCGCCGAACCGGCCACGGTCTCGGCCCCGATGCTGGCAGCCTGCGTCGAGGCTCTGGCCAAACGTGTGATCGAACTGCGTCACGGCACGCTGCCAGCCAAGCCCGCCCCCGTTCGCCATCCAAACGTCACCAGTCGCGCTCTGTCGCCAACGGATCTCGAACGGCGGGCACTGGCCTACCTGGCCAAGCTGCCCCCCGCCATCAGCGGCCAGGGCGGCCACCCTGCGACCTATACCGCTGCCACCGCCCTGGTCCACGGGTTCGGCCTCGATTCAGAGCTGGCGCTGTCACTCCTCCTGGACCACTACAACCCGCGCTGCGAACCGCCGTGGTCCGAGAAGGAACTCCGCCACAAGGTCGAAGACGCCGCATCCAAATCGCACAGCCGCCCGCACGGCTGGCTCCGCGACCAGGAACGCGAACCACCGGCGGAAGACAACTCCGTCGACATCTCGGCTCTGGTCGGACAGGCGAATGGAATCGGCCACAGCCGTGTCGACGTGCCCGTCCCTGATCCCGAACCAGTCGTCGCCAACCCTGATCCTGGGCCGATCCCGGACCGCCTGTTCCGCATCCCCGGCTTCGTCTCGGAGGTCATGGACCTGTCACTCCAGTCTGCACCCTACCCAAACCAGCCGCTGGCATTCTGTGGAGCACTGGCCCTGCAGGCGTACCTCGGCGGGCGCAAAGTCCGCGATCCCGGCGACAACCGCACCAACCTCTACCTGCTCGGGCTGGCCTACGCATCGTCTGGTAAAGAATTCCCTCGCAAGGTCAACGCGGCTGTGCTGCAAGCGATCGACCACACTCAGAAGCTAGGCGAGAGCTTTGCCTCGGGCGAGGGCCTGCAGGACTCGCTCTTCGATCATCCCTGCATGCTGTTCCAGACGGATGAAATCGACGGCCTTCTGCAATCGATCAACAAGGCCACCGATGCCCGGCATGAGAACATCATGGGGATGCTTCTCAAAATGTATTCGACGGGTGCCGGGTTCTATCCCATGCGTCGCAAGGCTGGGCAGAAGAATCCCGGCGTCATCCAACAGCCCTGTCTGGTGATCTATGGCACGGCGATCCCTAATCACTTCTACGCGGCACTGTCAGAACGCATGCTGACGAACGGATTCTTTGCCCGCACGATCATCGTCGACGCCTCGACGCGTGGCCCCGGCCAGGAACCCGGCGACTTCACACCGACTCCACGCATTCTGGAGACGGCCACCTATTGGGCCAACTACCAGCCTGGCAAAGGCAATCTGGAGAATTTCTTCCCGATCCCGAAAATCGTGGAACACACCGACGAAGCCCTGTCACTGCTGATCGACGCCCGTTTCGCCTGTGATGTGGAGTACAAGAAAGCAGAATCCAAGGGCGACACCGTCGGCACCACGGTCTGGGGACGCACCAGCGAGCATATCCGCAAGCTGTCGTTGATCTACGCCATCAGCGCCAATCATCGCGAGCCATCGATCGACGCCGACGCCGCCCGCTGGTCGATCGACTTCGCCATGCACCAGACCCGTCGCATGCTGTTCATGGCCCAGGACCACGTCGCCGCCAACCCGTTCCACGCCGAGTGTCTGAAGCTGATGCAGAAGCTCCGTGATGCCCCGGACCATACGTTGTCCCACAGCGTGCTGCTGAAGCGGATGAAGCTCGACTCCCAGACCTTCATGAAGGTTATCGAGACGCTGCGTCAGGGAAACGACATCGACATCGTCACACTCAAGACTGCCACGAAGACAGGGAATGCCTACCAACTCGTGACCTGATGGGGGTGAATTCTTCCCCAATTCTTCACCCCCTCAGGGTGAAAGATTTGATAGGACAATCTGAGGTAATATACAGAGAAAGAGAGAGTTCTCTTTAATAGTTCCCTCTTCCACCCCCTCCCGCACGCACCGCTCTTTTTGTCTGCCTGTGTGTGAGGGGGGTGAAAGTGAAGAATTATCTCCCGAGTCGACGTAAGCGATTTCCGTGGTAGGTCTTCGGGTCATTTTCAGCGTGGTGAACAATCGGGTGAAAGGTGAAAGATTCGCCTTCGAAGTGGCAGGCAGCCCAGACAGCCGTGCCAAGCTGGCAGAGTTCGACTTAGGGCAATCGATAGGTACTCCCGTGGCCAGTATCGCAGGTGATGCCATTGGGAACCGTGGTGGTCATAAGCAGAGTTTCTTTCTTGTACAGGTTTTGGAAACCCTGATGCCATCGGACGTTGAGACGATCGACGAATTTCAAGTCGGAATCACCGAGTTGCGGGACTCGCTGGGCTTCACGGTTCAGGAGGTCGCGAGGTCGGGGACGCCGGTCGTGATTCGCCGCTTTCGGAAGACCGAAGTGATCCTGGTCCCCCTGGCGGAATGGCGACGCCTCAAGCAACTCGAAACCGACCTCGGCGAACCGGACCCGTTCGACTTCGACGATGACGAATCCGACGACAACTGAACTCTCGGGCCGACACCCGAACGCTGAACCAACAGACGCAAACCATCAACCATCAAGGACAAAGCATGATTGCCACTCAGATGCAGATCGAAACCTGGCCCATCGACCGACCCCAGCCTTACGACAAGAACCCGCGATTGAACGATGACGCGGTCGAGGTGGTCGCGAAGTCGATCCGGGAGTTCGGCTTTCGCCAGCCGATCGTCGTCGACGAGGCGGGCGTAATCATCATCGGGCACACGCGGCTTAAGGCTGCGAAGTCGCTGGGGCTGGCCGAGGTACCGGTGCATGTGGCCCGCGGGTTGTCGCCGGAGCAAGTGAAGGCCCTGCGCATCGCGGACAACAAGACAGCTGAGATCGCCGAGTGGAATCTGGAGCTGCTACCGATCGAGCTGGCGGAGTTGCAGGGGATGGATTTTGATCTGGGGCTGCTCGGGTTCGACCAGGACGAGCTGGCGAAGCTGCTCGATCCCGATGGCCAGCAGGGGCTGTGCGATCCGGACGACATCCCGGCTCCGCCGGACGAGGCGATCACCCAGCTCGGCGACCTGTGGATTCTCGGCGAGCATCGGCTGCTCTGTGGCGACAGCTCCAAGCCAGCGGACCTCGACCGGTTGCTCGATGGCCAGCCGATCCACCTCTGCAACACCGACCCGCCCTACAACGTGAAGGTCGAACCTCGCAGCAACAACGCCATCGCAGCTGGGCTGTCATCGTTCCAGGGAACGACGCACCATCAGTCAATGGACGTGGCCCTGCATCCTGAGAAGTCGAAGCCGACGCAGAAGAAGCTGCGGGCCAAGGACCGCCCGCTGGCCAACGACTTCGTCTCGGACGAGGAATTCGACCGGCTGCTGGATGCCTGGTTCGGCAACATCGCCCGCGTGCTTGTGCCGGGTCGGGGGTTCTACATCTGGGGCGGGTACGCGAACTGCGCGAACTATCCGCCGTTCCTGAAGAAGCACGGGTTGTACTTCTCGCAGGCGATCATTTGGGACAAGCAGCATCCGGTCCTGACCCGAAAAGATTTTATGGGCGCACACGAATGGTGCTTCTACGGCTGGAAGGAAGGAGCGGCCCACCAGTTCCTCGGCCCGAACAACGCGACTGACTTGTGGCACTTGAAGAAGGTGAACCCGCAGAGCATGGTCCACCTGACCGAGAAGCCCGTCGAACTCGCCGTGCGGGCGCTTCAGTATTCCTCCCGCACTGGAGAGAACGTCCTGGACCTCTTCGGCGGCAGCGGCTCAACCCTGATCGCCGCCCAACAGACCGGACGCCGGGCATTCCTGATGGAACTCGACTGCCTGTATTGTGACGTGATTGTTCAGCGATGGGAGAAGTTCACGGGGCAGAAGGCGGACCGAGTGTCCCTCTCGACGATAGCCGCGTGAACTCCCACGATGGCCCAGGTCGCGAACGAGTCCGTTACTCCCGACCCACGAGAAAACGCCCGCATGGTTGAGCGTGGCCATCGGTGGGAAAGTCTCAATTCGCCGAAGCCCTGTAACCCCTTTCCCGCGTCCACGAATCGTAGGGAAGTCCACAAGATTCCCGGAGAAGTACAGTAGAGTCCAAAGCGACTCAACCGGTGCTAGCCCACTTGTTCCTTCCTGCCCCAGACATCCGAAGCGATGTCTGGGGCACCCAAAATACTGACATTACACTGCGGAGCAACTGCTGCTGATTCTCAATCTGAACTGAGTCTACCCTTCGCGGCGTCTTCGATCAGTCGTTTCCAATTGACGTACGGTCCAAGACGGTGGAAAATGCTCAGGTCGAGAACTCGGCCTTTAACCGGCTCCTGCTTTGTCAGATTCTTCAGAGCTTTCAGAACACCATTATAGATTTCTAAGTTTTCGACATTCAGGGAGAAATGGGTCCAAAGGCAGTTGCTGTCTGTTCTGAGGCGAAAGAGTTTCCGCATCTTGCGAGTGAGTTTCCTCCCTTCGGTAAACCAGACGTGTGCTCCGATGCCATCGTTCTCAGGGAACAGCCGGACCCAGCCAACGATCTCGTTGAACTCCCAGGACCCACCGAATGAATTGCGAACATTGGCTTTGATGCGTAACAACGCTTCTGAATCGGCTTGACGTGACAGCCCATGATCGTCGAAGCACAAACGCAAATGGCTTTCCACGAATTCATCCATCTCCTTTTTGTGACGCGCCCTCGAACACCGGTAAACTGGTAAGTCAAAGATGTATTCACCTCTCATTACTTCACCTCCTCTCTTTGATACTTTGGGATTTTCGATGGATGGCACAGCATGGTAGCACCGATTGGCACGCTTGGGGACGTGAACTACGAGGCAAGAACATCCTGTGGCAAAGCCACCTCGGTAGAGTCCAAGGCGACTCAACCGGGGCTACCCCGCCTGTGATGATATTCACTTCAAGCACTCTCGGATAGGGATTTCTGGCCGCTCAATTGGGTCACGGAACGATGGAGATGCTCTTCTCGGTTTTCATGGGCGTCTGGCTGCATTCATGAACAGTTGAGGAGTGAGATGTTCATCGAGTCCTTGTATTCGGATTTGTGTGCAGCCCAGATGATGAGATTCTTCAACTGTTCGACCAGCCGCTAACGCCTGATAGAGGCCGACAGAGTATGCAATCGCTGCGAGATCACCGATGGCATTCTGCATCCCAACAACGTATGGAACGTGCTGGGAGATCGCGTCAGCCTCTGACGCCGAGAAACATGCGTTCAGAACTACCAACTGAAGAGTTTCTTTGAAATGGAAGATCAGATCAGCTAATGCTTCACTTGAGACATACATTGTGTATCCTTGGCTATCTTCAAGGCAAATGTCACCTTCGTCATTCCCATGGCCTGAGAAATGAAGAATGGTGGGATTGAAGTCCAGAAGTGCTTGACTGAGATCTGATGGCCTCACGGCGAAGTGCTGCTGCACTTCTATACCATGCACACCCGATCGCTGCACGCACTGGCTGATCTCTCTATACTCTTGCCCCAGACGTAGCCTGCAGGAATCTCTCGGATCTGCGGAAACGATTAGAATGCGTTGAATAGCACCTAAGTGATCCGTCAGAGAGTTACGAGCGAGTGGTGAGTGCCTCGTCATCCGACCTGATTCCCATTTGTAAATCTCGGAATCCACCAATCCACCCAATGTCTGATTAATAGCTTCCAAGAGAGTGATCTGCTCATCAAAAAGAACTATCATCTGTTCAACTGACCAGGGGGGGGGCGGGTTGCTTTGGCAGATCTGCTTTGTATCGATGGACTGGGATCGTAAGTTTTCGATGAGGCAAGGCAATCCATCATAGAGAGAATCCACAAATCCCTTCAGAGTGGGAAATCTTGCAGGTTCATTGAAAGCAATAAGCTCAAAGGACATGGATACAGCCAGATCTCGTCCAGCGGCATAGAGCCTTTCAAACGGATCTCGAATCGCTCTATCGAGTCGATACACGATTTCAAAGTCCTCATGGTGTCTGAGATGAGACCATCTGCCGTGGTTGTTATGACGAAAGGCACTCGCGTATTGAATAAGTCGGGACAACAGGGGCGATACGGAAGCGAAGTCACTCCGAATGTCCACAGACTGATCTCTCATCAATAGCCTAGCAAGATGCAAACAACGCGGGGGAGTTGCGGGCCAACGGCTCCCCCGCGTCTGGTCGCCCGTTGGGCGATGAGATCACGCTACCCACAGGCGGGCGGGATTTCCAGTGAAACCCTCCCGATTTCACCTGGCGGTTCAGGTCGCCTTGGCGGCGGGGTTCAGCGTGAACTGTCCTCGATCGGCCTTTACGAACCGGGCTTCGAGGCCCTTCTTCTGAAGCTGTCTGAGTATCGCGGAATACAGAGTTGCGTGCGGGGTCGCGCCGCCGGGGCTGGTCCAGTAGCCCTTGGTGGCCATTGCTTCGATCATCGCCTTCGTGGTCATCGGCGTTCCGGCTTCGGCCAAGACCTTCACAGCCGCATCGAGCTGGCTGAGCTTGCCATCGGGCTTCGCAGCCTTCGCGGGCGCAGCGGGCTTGGCCGCCTTCGGTGCGGGGGCCTTCTTGGTGGTCTTCGGGTTGGTCGTCTTCGCGGGCATGGTGGCATCTCTTTCTGGGAGCGGTTCAAAGGAAAGGGCCTCGACCAACACGGTCGGGGCCCAGGAAGTGTCGTGATTGCGTGAGGCTCGGAAGGTTCGGATCGAGCCATCGAGTGCGGTGAACTCGACCACCTGTTGCGGCTGGTCGAGCCTCACCAAAGCTCGGCATTCGTTGACCATCAGCAGCTTGCCGGTGATATCGAGGTCCGGTTGTCGGAACCGCGTACCCGGCGGGAGTTGGTTCAAGGGGCGTTTCATCGCGGGGCCTTAGCAGGGGAACCCGAGGTCGCGGGACTCATCCTCGCTGACGATCCCCATCGCGAACGCGGCGTACACCGCATACTTCAAGGCGTCGTGCATCTGCTCGGCGTGCCCCCAGTCGACCTTGGGTCGTTGAGGGATCTCCCTCGCTGCGGCCTGCATCCGGGTGAGTAAGGCGGACAAGGTCTTCGCGTGTTTCTCGGTGGCCAATTGGGCACTCATGGTTGGGTCTCGCGTCGTGGTTTCGAAGATCGCATCGCTGTGGCGGCGTGACATGAGTTACCTCAGGTTCGGAATCACATCCACTCGACAGCGAGCCCATTTCTCAGGAATTCAGCAGGTTCTTCCCATGTCCGACGAAGGTCGCATCAATCCCCAGTCTCTATCGCCGACGGACCTCGCTCGTATGCTGTCGAGTGCCGGGACACGGCTGATTACTCCCGAGCAAATCGAGGCCGATCTGGCAGCTGGGGCACCGCGCAATGCGGACGGGACGGTGAGTCTGCTGATGTATGCCGCCTGGCTGGCGGGGGAGGCCGGACATGGGAATTGAACTACGGAACTTGCGACCGAGCGAACTGGTG
>JAYTCW010000088.1:0-9448 GCA_043736295.1 Planctomycetota bacterium
GAACGCATCCTCCGCGAAAACAAGGTCGAGAAACTGCTCCTGGTGGACGATCAATATCAATTGAAGGGGTTGATCACGATCAAGGACATCGACAAGAACCTGCGCTTCCCCAAGGCCAACAAGGACCAGCGCGGGAGATTGCGGCTGGGAGCAGCTGTCGGGGTGCATGACATCCAGCGGGCGGCCGCTCTGATCCAGGCGGGTGTCGACTTCCTGGTGGTGGACAGTGCTCACGGGCACTCGAAGAACGTCATCGAGACGGTTCGCGAACTCAAACGGCAGTGGCCGCAGATCGACATCATCGCCGGAAACGTGGCCACCGCTGAGGGGGCTCGCGACCTGGCGCAGGCCGGAGCTGACGCCGTCAAGGTCGGCATTGGACCGGGGTCGATCTGCACCACACGGATCATCTCGGGAGTCGGGGTGCCTCAACTCACCGCGATCTCCGAGGCGGTCGCGGGATTGACCGGAACGGGTGTTCCAGTGATTGCGGATGGCGGCATCCGTTACAGCGGGGACATTACCAAGGCGCTGGCCTCTGGGGCCTCTGCGGTCATGCTGGGCGGACTACTCGCCGGTGTGGACGAGAGTCCGGGGGAGATGATTCTGTTCCAGGGGCGGACCTTCAAACGGTATCGCGGAATGGGATCACTCGGGGCCATGGTCAAGGGAAGCAGCGAGCGCTATCGGCAATCGCTCGCCACAGACGAAGACAAGCTACGCCCGAAACTGGTGCCTGAAGGGGTCGAAGGACGCGTCCCCTACAAAGGTCCTCTCCAGAGTCTGCTGTACCAGTTGGACGGCGGGCTCAAGGCGGGGATGGGCTACCTAGGCGTGGGCACGATCGAGGAACTGCGGACCAAGCCGAAGTTCCTCAAAATCACAGCGGCCTCGGTGAGGGAGAACCACCCGCATGACATCGCCATCACTCAAGAATCCCCCAACTACAGCATCGCCCAAAGCGACCAGGTCTAACAACCGTTCGTTGTGGAAGCAGTGCCTGGCGGGGGCGTTATGCCTTCTCATCGCAGGGGCCACACCTGCTGCTGATCGCGAGGGCGAGAAGCCGCTTGATCGGCTGAAGCAGCGATCCGCCCGGCAGCGCTGGCGCGAGCTGCGCGGGGAGTGGGTGCCTGCCCCGGAGACAGCGCCGACCATGCCGGAGGGACTGCCGCGTGTTCAGGCCAAGCCGATGACACCGATCAAGCCACGGCTGGTCGCTCCCGCGCTGACCACCGAGCAGCCACCCGCCGAAGTCCCTGCGATTACGAGGCCGGTTCCGGTGCCCGTCGACATCTCGCCGGAAGTCGAGAGTCCCGTTGTCACTCGCCCCGGTGCCAAGCCCGCGACCGATCCGCTGGAGCCGACTCCGCATCCGGGTTCCTTCGGTGATGTCGAACTTGAGCAGCGTGTCCTGACACCTCGCGAGCGGACAACTCTGCCACTGCCCCACTGGCCGTTCTCAGATGATCTCGATCTGGTCGAGCAGGGCGTATTGGAAGAGACGGCCCACGAGCCACTGCCGGCACTAGTCCCCTTACCGCCCGCTGTGGTGAGTACGCCTGTCACGGGCACTCCTGATGCAGTGATCAGTCCCGAAGTCGATGCCGCAGATCTGCCTCGACTTTCTTTGCCGGTGCAGGTGGTGGAAGTGCCCTCTGAAGATCGGTCACTGGCTGTTGAGCCCGTTCCGGCATCGGAATCGGAAAAGGAAAAGGAGCCCACGCAGCAGCTCAAGTCGATCCGCGACATCCAGCCCTTCTACGACTACGCTTCGCACGGTGGAGATCCAAACGCCGTACTCTGCCCTCTTCCGGCCAATGCGGACTCGAAAGTGGAGTTCGGTAAATGTCCGAAGAATGAGCCACTGGCGTTGCAAGGGAGCCTGGAGAGGAACGCGGACATTACGCCCGTCTACTGGCAAGCTTCAAACGTGACACATCACCCGCTGTACTTCGAGGACTCGGGACTGGAGCGGTCCGGTCATTCCTTCTCCGATGTGGTGCAGCCGTTCGTCTCGGTGGGCAAATTCGGCGCTCAAGTCGTCGCGCTGCCCTACACGATCGCGCTCGATCCGATGTGGAAGCACGAAGCGCCTTTGGGCCACTACCGCCCCGGCGAGAGCGCTCCGAAACGTCACCTCGCCGTGCCGATCAACGGACGCGCGGCAGTGACAGCAGCTGCGGCCTACACGGGGATCATCTTCTTGATTCCTTAGGCGACCGGCCAAACTTCGCGTCCCTAAAGACTTCCGAAGTCTTCGGAGACTTCGGAAGTCTGACGGATCGGTTTCCACGGGCCGCACGCCTGAACGTCTTTTCCGATTGATGCAGTCATGGGTGAGCCGACAGGATGGCTCGACTGCCCTCCAATGGGAACCACCTCGTGCAGCGCTGGCAAGAGTCAGTCGGCAGTTTCGTGCAGTCCCTGTTGCGGATTCATGAACCCGTGAATTCTGCCCTTGAGTGTCGACCGCGTGTCGCATAGGGTTGATTCTCTGGCCCGCAATTTTGCAGTCCGGAACGATCCTTTGAGACACCGGCTCTGATGTCCTCTCTCCGCACACATGGCGTTCGCATTGAGGACACCCGCGTTTGGGTGACCCATCGGCGATTGGAGTACGGACCGTTCGACTACGACTGGATTCCGAATCTACGCGGCATCGTGCTGACCTTTCGCGGACGCAAGTTTGGCGAGATCCTCAGTGAAGAAGAGATCTACGCCGACCTCAGCGAGTATCGCCTGCCCCTGCGGGTGGTTGAGGTGGCTGTCCTGATTCTCGGCAATGCTCTTTACTCCGGGCTGAATGGGTTCAACGAGGATGAACGCCGCGGCATGCTTGAAGACAGCTTAGTCGTCGCCGGGTGCGATCGCTTCCTGCCACTGGATATGGAATGAGTCATTAATTCAAGCTGAACACGATTCGACGAATGTGAGGCTTCGAGCCATGACGACGCTCCAAGCTGACGAACTGGCAAGTGCCCTGGCCAGAGACGGTGCCACATCTGTCATACAGACGATGCTGGGTCTCGCAGCCACGAGTGAAAGCAATCCCGATGCCCGTGTGGGACTGGTCATGCAGTCCTTGGAAGAGATGGCCGAACATCGAATTGACGCTGCTTGCTGTCTCATGCTTTCCCTTTGGCCGCATGCGTCTGCATTGATGCTGCATGATGTCTTTGACTCGATCAACCTCTGGATTTGGCACAACAGGTCGGTTGCGGTCATCAACTCTCTCCGGCGAGCTGCGGCATCCGAAGTAGACCCCACCTGGAAACGCCACTATGAAGGATTCCTCCTCGAATCCAATGAAGCGTAAACGGGCTCAATCCAATTCAAAAGAGCGTTCAGGTTTTACAAGTCACAGAGCTTAAGGCGTCAACTTGCATTGCCAGCAAGCGTTCTTCGTTCATCTTGGCCTCTTTGCGTCCTGGCTCCATTGCGTCTTTGCGTTGAACTCCATTTTACTTCCTCAATGTACTGGCCCACAGCAGCAGGTGCCCCCTCCACTGCGGTCGCACATCGCGCACTAACCCCGCACTGGCCATCACTAGATTCGGAGCTTGCTCAGGACTCGACTCGAGTAATATCTCCTCCAGCCCTCCGGTGACGAAACGTAACTGCGAACCTTGGGGTATCGCGCGGAAATCAGTGCGGGAGAGACGCACAAAGACCTCTCGCCGTAGCCGGTCTTCCTCGTCTTTTGATAAGTCAGCCACAGAGTGCGTCAGCGGATGCACGATCAGCAATCGGGCATTCCACGCCAAGGCGAGTTCAACTGCGAACGGCAGGTGGACAGCTGCCTCGTCCGACAGATCATCGCAAAACACGATCAACGGAGGCTCGGCGTCCAAGCGGTCGGGCTCTCGTCCCGCGAACCAGACCGGGCACCCCGCCTGCCCGATCCACCGACGGTCCGCCATATATGCGACTGTCGCATCGGATGCTGGAGTACCCGGCACGATCAGCAAGTCCATCTCGCTGTCACGGGCCGACCCCGCCCATTCCTGGCCCGGATTCCCGAACCAGGCTGCCTGCTCGATCGTGATCTCCTCGGCAGCGGCGGATTGCCAGAGCTGCTTCACTTGAAGTTCGGCAGCCGCCATCCACGCGTCAACCGGCCCGCAATCGCTGGCCAGCTCAGGAGGAACAGCCACCGCCGCAAAGGCGAGTCCCGAGTGAGTGACCCGAGCCAGCTCAATCGACAACCGCACCACGTCTTCCGTCTCGGCGGTCCAGTTCAATTGACCAGTGGCAGGGTCCAGCACAAATTCGAGGCCCGTCAGGATGCGGTGAACAGAAGACATGCGACGCTCTTCGTGGGCAATCCCCGGGACCATAGCGGCGTGTGGACCACTCCACGAGACGCACCGCCGGTTCTCATTACGCGGGTGTTCAATGAATCCCTTCCGTGGGATAGGTTTCCAGAGTGTCATCATCCGCCATGACAGGCTGGAGGCCTATCCCACGAGTCAGACAAGTCTGACCAACCCCATCACGCAAACGACAGCGCGTGCTTCAACCCGTCGACCAGATCGTCCGGATGCTCAATCCCGATCGACACGCGGATCGTCCGCTCCGAGATCCCAGCTGCGCGGCGGGCTTCGAGGGACATTGAGGCGTGCGACATTGTCTCCGGGTACTCGACCAGTGACTCGACGCCGCCCAGCGACTCGGCGAGTTGGAAGACCTTCAAGTTCTCCATCACACGTTCCGCTTCGGGGCGACCGCCCTTCACATCGAAGCTGAGCATCGCGCCGAAGCCTTTCTGTTGCTTCTTGGCGAGGGCATGCTGCGGGTGCGTTTCGAGTCCGGGGTAGTAGACGTGCTCGACCTTGGGGTGCGAAGCCAAGTAGCGAGCCACCGCCATTGCGCCCTTCTGGTGGGCCTCCATCCGCGGACCCAGCGTCTTCACCCCCCGCAGGACCAGCCAGGCATCGAACGGCGAACACGCCAGCCCCAGAGCGTTGGTGATGTAGCTAATGCGGTCGGCATGCTCCTTGGTCCGCGTGATGACGCAGCCGCCGACGACATCCGAGTGCCCGTTGAGGTATTTGGTGGTCGAGTGAACGACCACATCGACACCGAGTTCGAATGGCCTCTGCAGGTACGGCGAGAGGAACGTGTTGTCCGCAATCGTAATGAGCTTCGCAGCCTTCGCGATCGTCGTGATCGCTTCGATATCGATGATGTTCAGCAGCGGGTTACTCGGCGTCTCGATCCAGATTCCCTTGGTGTTCGGACGGATGGCCGCCTTGATGTTGGCCATGTCCTGCATGTTCACGAACGAGAACTCGAGCCCCTGCTCGGTCAGCACATTCGCGAACAGCCGGTACGTCCCGCCGTAAATGTCGTGCCCGGCGATGATGTGATCGCCCGGCTTGAACATGTACATCGCCGTCGTGATCGCTGCCATCCCCGTCGCCGTCGCTCGGCAGTCGATGCCCCCTTCGAGTGAGGCCAGGTTCTCCTCCAGCGCCCGCCGCGTCGGGTTCCCACTCCGCGTGTAGTCGAACCCCTTGTTCGTCGTCAGCGTGTCCCATGAAAACGTCGACGACGTGTAAATCGGCGTCGTACAACTGTTGAAAGCCGTGTCCTTATCGACACCAGTGTGGACACAACGAGTTTCGAAGTTCATGCGAGGGGATCCTGTTGGCAAGTTGTGGCACTCGACGGGAGAGTCGGAGACAGCCGAATCCGGTGATTGCGAACGTAGTTTACGGAGGACTTCGTCACTCCACAATCAGCAACACTACTGGGGCTCCAGCCGACGCTGGCGACCACGCTTGCACGTCGAGAGACTTTATACGAAGGTCGGGATTATCAAAGTAATGTGCTGACACTCCGCGCTGAAGCCGACAGGGCCAATGCCTCCCGGGCGTGACGCACAGCGAAGATTGACTCGCAAACGATATTCGCACTCCGGCCAGTTCCTCTTTGTCCCGGCAGGGACATCTGACAATAGCCCACCGATTCATCGGTGGGTCCACGAGACTCGCGCGGCCAGCAGCCCCGGCAGGGGCGACAGAAACTCGCAGCGTAGCCGCTCGTCGCCTCGGTTGTTGCAGGGTTCTGCCGTCCCTGACGGGACTCGTCGGTTTGTCCATATCGCTCTCCCACCGTTGAAACGGTGGGCTATTATCGGGTGTCCCTGCCGGGACAAGGAGGGGGAGTTCGCAGGCAAGGTTGAGCTGCAAAGCCCTGCCCCTGTCGGCTTCAGCGCGGAGTGTCAATGTGCTGGTCCCTTTTTCTCCAAGAGCAGAGGAGTGACAGATGGAAGGCAGACTTTTCACAGCGATGTCGAAGGGGGATCTCTCTGATCTTGCTCAGGCGAAGGCCGACATGTCGGGGATGTATCTCAAGACTGTGGCGGGAGTCGCACTGGGGTCGCGGGCCTTCCGAGCCACCGCAGCGACTGCCAAGACTCATAACGTGGTGGGAGTTGGCATCGATGAGAAGTTCGTCGACGGGGTGCCCACTGGGGTGATGGCCATCAAGTTCCTCGTGAGGACGAAAGTCCCAGAGTCTTCTTTGTCGAAGAGCGAACTGTTGCCCAAGACGGTCGCTGGCTTTGAGACCGATGTCGAGGAAGTTGGGAACATCCTGCCGCTGGCCAAGAAGGCCGCTGCCGTCGCGCACGCGGCAGCGATGCCCAATCCGAAAGCGAAGTTCCGCCCGATTCAGCCGGGATCATCGATTGGATTTGCAGATCCCAACAATGGTTTCATCATGGCGGGAACCTTTGGATTGTTGGTCAAGGACACTTCGGGCAAAAAGTACATCTTGAGCAACAACCATGTGATCGCCTTCGAAAGCGGTGTCGATGCCAGTGGAGTCACGCGAGTCGGTCTCCCGGTGGGATCGCCGATCTATCAACCCGGCCTGTTGGATGGGGGCCACGTCACCACAGACAAGGTGGCCGAACTCACTCGCTGGATCGACCTGCATGCCGATTCCTCGGACAACAAAGTGGATGGAGCCATCGCGAAGCTGACCCCTCAAAGCATCGGCTCGAGCAGCATACTCTTCATTGGTCCTCCTCAAGGAACGACCGTCGCGGTTCGGGATATGATCGTTCACAAGTTTGGACGAACGACATCCTATCGCGCTGGGCGAGTGACCAGCGTCGCGTTCGACTTGACCGTTCCCTACGAAGTGGGGGATGTAGTCTTCCAGGATCAATTGGCAGTGCGAGGCTTGAACAATCGCAAGTTCAGCGACTCGGGAGATTCCGGGTCTGCCATCCTGGATCGAGCCAGCAATAAAGTCGTGGGACTGTTGTTCGCTGGTGCCACGACAGGAAATCTCACGTTTGGCAACCACATCAGCGATGTGCTGTCGCAACTCCACGTAAAGTTGGCATAATCGCAAGAGAACATGGGAGCGGCTTTCGCTGCTCCTCACAAGTGCCAGGCCCGACTTGGGAATGACAAGCGGGCCAGTGCCTCACCATTCACTGGGAGCATCGCGATGGCCACATTCGAAGAAGCCAAACAAGTCAAACGCAATCATTCCGCCACGCTCTTGAAGCAGCCCGGCGTTTGCGGTGTCGATGTGCAAACCGACGCTGAGGGGGAAGCTGTCATTTACGTTCACGTCGACACCAACGCCGCCGATGTCCTCGCCAGCATTCCCACCCAGTTGGAAGGCATCCCCGTGAAATGCCTCCATACCGGTCCCTTCCGAAAACAAGCGTGACGATTTATCCAGCTGTGGTTATTCCAGTCTCAAACAAGCGTCTGGACAGTTCAGAAGTGCGTTCGTAGCGTCAGGCCCTCATTGGAGAGAATCATGTACGAGATCTTTCAGTGGCTGGGGCAAGTGATCCCTCGTCTCCTCATGAGTGGTCTCTTGCTTGGTGTCGCATTTTTGTGCCTCTCCGAAACTGTTCGACTGTGGACAGCGGGTCCGTGGGTCATGTCTCCATTTGCGTTCTTCGAGAAGGGAGTGGAATCGAAGACTGAGGGATCCGCATTCGCCCAGCAAGTGTTTGTGGAGATGGCAAATCAGAATGAAATGCTGCGGAACACCCGCCGACCGAATTCCAAAGGGACCGCTACGTTCCAGGTTGGGGTGTCACTTCCCGATTTAGCACCCGTCGTACTTCCTCACGTGGCATTGGAAAAAGTGGACATCAGTGTCCAAGGCATCAATTTCACCAGCTTGATCCAAACACTTTCGAGATGGATCAATCCACCGCTCGAAATCTCAGGTAGCGTCTCCACTAACGGGACTTTGACCACTGTTCAAGTGTTGCTACAGAACCGTAGTCGCGAGGCGGGCTATTCGCCAGTCGTCTTCCGAACGGCAGATCATCCCAATCGAGAATCGGCGATTTCCGCCACAGCGTCTCATCTCCTATTCATTCTCCTTCAGCAGAAGCCCCTCGTTCTCAAAGGCCTGGATGGAGAGGCATTTTCCACCTACGTCAGTCTTGTGAAGGAATACGCGGGACTTCTAAGCACTCGACAGGAGGGGCGTATTTCGGATGCGGACTATGTAACAAAGGCAACCACGCTGGCTGGACGCATTGGCACACTGTCCGCCCGCGCACCGAATTCTCCACCAGTTCTACGGTTGCTCATTTTTAGTGATATAGACATAAAGGACTACACTGCTGCGAGTCGTGATCTTGACGCCTATCTGAAGCTGGAGCCGAATGACAAAGACATTCTTGTGGTCAAACAAGACTTGGAGATACTTGCCCCGCAATCACCTGCCGCGTTGCTTGCCGCAGCGGGCGCGGAATCGGCCTCAATGGCGAGTACCGAACTTGACGGAAAGAGTCCCGCTGAGTTTGCAAAAGGAAAGGTGAAAGCAATCCCGCCACAACGAGAGAGGCAGCGACCGCTTCGACCTGGGATTAGCGTAGGATCCCACCAAGACGGCGCAGGTACGATTTGCTGCTTCGTTCGCGACCATCAGGGAATGGTTTTCGCCCTCTCGTCAGAACACGTTCTGATCGGGAAAATCGGGAGCGACGTGTTCCAGCCTGGACCGTTGGATGGCGGAACGGAAAAGGATCGAATTGGCGCCTTGGCGCACTTCGTTTCGTCAAAGGGAGAACGACAAGCAGTCGGTGCCTTGGTATCCGTAGAAGTACCTTGGGATGCACGACCATCCGGACTGACTATTGCGGCACCTGCAGTGCCACAGTTGGGGGCTGAAGTGACGTGTCTCGGCAGAACCAGTGGTTCCACACGAGGTCGGATTGTCGGTGTTGACAGTGAAGTCATAATTCATGTTGATGATGGACGGCCTCGGAGGTATTCAGGCGCTTTTATGGTCGCAGGGATTGGCCAAACGCTATTCAGCTCCCCCGGAGATTCCGGCGCGCCGGTTCTTGACGCGTAACTGTTAACCCCGTCTCTTTCGCGGGGGCGTGGCTTCGCACAGTTGCATGAGGGGTGAGCGGGTCACGGAGGTTTTCGGTTACGCGCCCGTCTTA
>JAYTCW010000089.1:0-5820 GCA_043736295.1 Planctomycetota bacterium
TCCCACTGGTCTGTCGTGCCACTAAACACAACCCCAGTGATGACCAGCATGTCCGCGTTTGACAAGCCATCCCCCCAAATAGTCGGATGAACCGTAAATTCTCCTTTTCGGACCTCCAGAGAATGCTATTTGGGGATGCGGCAACTTGCCTTATGATTCCGGAGTTCGCCTTCAGGCGGGCGGATTGCATCGGCGGTCCGGGAGAAATCCTGCTTTCAACGACGAGAGCTACCAGCTGGATGGGGATATGACACGTCCCCATTACCCATGTGAACTGTCGCTGGAGGCAAAAGTGAGTGATTCGTGTGGGGCAGGACAGACCGTCCACTGTGCAGACGGAAACTGACATCTGATCACTCAATGTGAGGGCAAATATGTGTGGTTTTGTCGGTTTCGTGCATCTCGAACCTCGGCTCCTGTCTGCCGACATGTTGCAACAGACAGTCCGCAAGATGTCCGGAGCGATTGAGCATCGCGGTCCCGATGCCGAAGGGGTCTTCGTCGACCCGTCGACCCAGATCGCCTTGGGCTTTCGCCGCTTGGCCATCCGCGATCTGACAGCCGCCGGACATCAGCCAATGGAGGCCGCCAGCCAGCGGTATGTCATCGTCTTCAATGGAGAGATCTACAACTCGGAAGAGGTCCGAGCTCAGCTCCAAAGCGAGGTCGGCCCGATCCACTTTCGCGGCCACTCCGACACCGAGGTTCTCCTCGCCGGGATCGACCACTGGGGACTCGCGGCCACGATCCAGAAGTGCGTGGGGATGTTCGCCATCGCCCTCTGGGATCGGCGTGAGCAGAAGCTCTCTTTGTGTCGCGACCGGTTCGGCGAGAAGCCGCTGTATTACGGCTTCGGGCGCGGGACGTTCCTGTTCGGTTCCGAACTCAAGGGGCTGCGGCAACACCCGAACTTCGACGCCCAGATCGACCGCCAGTCATTGGCCCTGTACCTGCGGCACAGCTACATGCCCGCCCCGTACTCGATCTTTCAGCAGATGCAGAAGCTGACGCCAGGCACCATCCTGACCGTCAGTCTGGCCCAGTTGAAGCAGAAGCAATTGCCGACTCCGCAGCCGTATTGGTCGTTCATGGAGACCTTGCAGTCGAGTCAAGCGAATCCTTTTACAGGATCGATGGACGAGGCCGTCAATCAACTCGAAGCGATCATGCAGCGGACGATCGAAGAGCAGATGATCTCCGATGTCCCACTCGGGGCATTCCTGTCGGGGGGGGTCGACTCATCGCTCGTCGTGGCGTTGATGCAGTCTCGCAAGACGCAGCGGGTGCGGTCCTTCAGCGTCGGATTCCATGAGAAAGAGTTCGACGAAGCCCCGCACGCCAAAGCGGTCGCCCAGCACTTGGGCACCGAACACACTGAACTGTACGTTACTCCCCAGGACGCTCTGGATGTCGTCCCGCTGCTGCCGTCCATGTTCGATGAGCCGTTCGCCGATTCCTCGCAAATCCCGACGTACCTGGTGGCGAAGATGGCTCGCCAGCACGTCACCGTCAGCCTGTCCGGAGATGCTGGCGACGAAGTGTTCGGCGGCTACTCGCGCTATATGCGGGGTCTCCAGGTCGCGCAACTCGAACGAGTCCCCGGATTCATTCGACAGGGGGCTTCGTGGGCTCTCAATCAAGTTCCCGGGGTCCAGTCGGCCAGCAGTCGCAGTTTGATGCGGCGAGTTTACTGGGCCGCTGAGCTGCTGGGTGCCAAGTCATTCGAGGCGGCGTATCAACTGATGATTTCGGCGTGGAAGGATCCTCGACTGGCAGTTGATACCGACTCCATCTCCTCCTCGGCGTTTGAAGACTTGCCTCGGCAGATGGCAGGGCTGGGGCCGTTGCGACGGATGATGGCTCTCGACACGCAGACCTACCTGCCGGACGACATTCTCGTGAAGGTCGACCGGGCCACGATGGCGGTCAGTCTCGAAGCCCGTGCTCCGTTCCTGGATCATCGCATCTCCGAGTTCGCGTGCCGCCTGCCGGATTCGCTGGTGATGCAGTCGGGACAGGGGAAGATGATCCTTCGCAAATTGCTGGCCAAGTACGTGCCGACCTCGCTCACCGACCGACCGAAGCAAGGCTTCGGCATCCCCGTGGATCGCTGGGTGCGCGGTCCTCTTCGTGACTGGGCCGAGAGCTTGCTGGAGCCTCGCTTGCTCGCAGAACAGGGTTTCTTCCGAGCGAACCATATCCGCCAAGTCTGGGAAGAACACGCTTCCGGACGGGCCAATCGCATCGCTCAACTGTGGCCGATTCTGATGTTCCAGGCTTGGCACCGCGACGGCGCGATCCCGAGCCAAATCCCCACGGTGTCACCTCGACGGGCTGCCTGAATGGAAATCGCACGGATGCGAATCGCACATGTCATCACCGGTCTCGGAGCGGGCGGCACTCCGGTGATGCTGCGCAAGGTGCTCGCGGCGCAGCAGTCGCTGCCGGGGATTGAGTCGTGCGTGGTGGGGCTGATTCAGGATGGCCCAATCGCGGAGCAAATTCGCGAGCTCGGCGTCCCGGTGACATCGCTCGGGATGCGTCCCGGCGTACCGGACCCCAGGGCGTTGTGGGGGCTGGTGCGGACCCTGCGGGCATTTCGACCCGATCTGATTCAGAGCTGGCTGTACCATGCCGACTTGATGTCGTCACTGGCTCGGCCCTGGGTGGGGAAGCCTCCCGTGGTATGGAACCTGCGGCATGCCACGCTCGATCCAGAGCATGACAGCCGCTCCACGATCTGGACGGCCAAGGCGTGTGCCTGGCTCTCCCGCCGTTCGCCCGCCCACATTCTGGTGAATACCGTCAGTGGCAGACGGGTTCACGCCGAGCATGGGTACGACGATACCAAGATGCAGGTCGTGCCCAACGGCTTCGACCTCGAACGCTTCCGCCCCTCGACAGAGGCCCGCGCTCAATTGCGAAAGGCGCTCGGGATACCTGCTGACACGTTGCTCGTCGGACTGGTCGCGAGGTTCTCCGAGCTGAAGGGCCAGTCGGTGTTCATTCGCGCGATGAGTGCGGTTGCGGCCCAATTGCCCAAGGCTCAGTTCGTCCTCTGCGGGACGAACATCGCCCCGGAGAACGCCACGCTGTCCCAGTGGATCAACGAGAGTGGCTGTCGCGAACGCTTCCACTTGCTCGGTGAGCGGATGGATGTCGAGTGGGTGCATGCCGCTCTCGACCTGGAGGTGTCGGCCTCGGTCAGCGAAGCCTTCAGCAATTCCATCGGCGAGGCGCTCTGCAGCGGCGTGCCGTGTGTGGTCACCGATGTCGGTGACTCGGCGTGGCTGATCGAAAATGCCGGGCGGGTGATCCCCGCGCAAGACGCTCCAGCAATGGCACGGGCCTGCGTCGAAATCCTCTCGTCTCCAGCTGCGGAACGAGCCGTTCTCTCCCAGTGTGCCCGTCAGCGGATGGAGCGCAGCTTCGACATCCATGTGATTGCCCGACAGTACCACGACATCTGGCGCAAGGTGCTGGGAAGAAGTGGTCAGTCGTCAGCGCTCAGGGGTCAGTCCGCAGAGAATCATTCCAAGAAGGCCGCGTAAGCATCGAGGCATCCAAGATTGTCGTCTTTCGCTCCGCGAAAGAACGCTCTTTCGCGGAGCGAAAGGCGACAGTCCCGACAGTGAATGATGCTTCCGTCCTCAGTCTCCGGTTCAACGTCTTCCGCTTGAGTTCACATGATGCCTTCGATCACCCGTCCCCCACGAGTCGCCTGCTTGGCGACCGATCCCATCACCACCCGCGTCCTGATGGCGGGGCAGTTGTCATTTCTGCGGCAGCAGGGATTTGATGTCACTCTGATCGCTGGTCCTGGTGCGGATCTGGAACAGTCGGCGGCCCGCGAAGGGGTGCGAATGATCTCGGTGCCGATGACTCGCGAGATTTCTCCTCTTCAGGACTGGAAGTCACTGCAACACTTGAAGGAGGTGCTGCAGGAACTTCAGCCGGATATCGTGAATGCCGGAACTCCCAAGGCGGGCTTGCTGGGGATGCTGGCGGCGACTTGGGCTCGTGTGCCGATTCGGATCTACACACTGCGTGGACTTCGCATGGAGACAGCCATCGGAGCTAGACGCCTGCTGCTGACTACGACCGAGCGCGTGGCCGCGCGTTGTGCTCACAAGGTGGTCTGCGTCAGCCCGAGTTTGCGAGACGCCTTTCTGCATCACCGCCTCGGGTCGGCGAGCAAGGCGGTGGTGCTGGGCGGCGGCTCTTCGAATGGGGTGAATGCGGATCGGTTTTTGTCGACGCCCGCACGCTGCCAGGAAGCCCGAGCGATCCGTCAATCGATGGGGATTCCAGACGAGGCCCGGGTCATCGGGTTTGTGGGGCGACTGACGCGGGACAAGGGAGTCGCGGAACTGCTGGCGGTGTTCCGGACGCTGGAGCAGGAGCAGCCCGACTTGCACATGCTGCTCGTCGGCGGCTTCGAAGAGGGCGACCCGTTGTGCTCACGGCTCCGCGATGAAATCTGGTCCCACCCTCGCGTGCATATCACCGGCTTCGTGAACGACACGGCGGCCTACTACAGTGCGTTCGATTTGCTGGTCTTCCCGTCGCATCGAGAGGGGTTGCCCAACGTACCCCTCGAAGCCGCTGCCAGTGGTCGTCCGACGGCCGGGTTTGCAGCGACGGGGACCGTGGATGCGGTGCTGAACGGCCAGACGGGGACGCTGGTTCCGGTGGGAGATGTGACCGGGCTGACGGAGGCCGTGAGGCACTACCTGCTCGAACCTCTTCTGCTCGCCCGGCACGGGAAGCAGGCCCAGTTGCGCGTGCAGACGGAATTCCGCCGCGAGGTGATCTGGCAGGCACTGGCCGATCTCTACACGGCAGAACTCCGAGCGAAGGGATTGCCGCTGCCCCAGGCGATCCCAATTCCCGTAACCATTCGCGCAGCTGCATGAATGCCGCGTGTTCAGCGAGCAACGCTGCGTTCACCTACTCCCTACCTCCCTACCTCCCGGCCCCTCCATGTCTGTCTCAACCTTTTACCAACGCATCGGCAAACGCAGCCTTGATCTGGCGATCTCGTTGCCACTGGCGGTATGCCTCGCTCCGCTGCTCATGCTGCTCGCAGTGATGGTTCGTTGGAAGCTGGGGAGTCCGTTCCTGTTTTCACAAGAGCGGCCTGGTCGACACGGACGTCCGTTCCGAATGGTGAAATTCCGTTCCATGACGGATGCTCGAGACGCCCAGGGGAATCTCCTTCCGGACGAGGTACGTCTGACTCGCTTCGGGCGATTCTTGCGGGCTTCGAGTTTGGACGAGTTGCCGGAACTCTGGAACGTGATTCGCGGGGAGATGAGCTTAGTCGGCCCACGCCCTTTGCTCACACGATATCTCGATCTGTATACCCCCCAGCAGGCTCGTCGGCACGATATTTTGCCGGGAGTCACCGGTTGGGCGCAGGTGAATGGAAGGAATGCGTTGTCATGGGACGAGAAGTTCGCCTATGACATCGAATATGTGAACCGAGTCTCGCTCCGCTTAGATGTCCAGATCTTATTCTTGACACTGTGGAAAGTGGTCCACCGTGAGGGAGTGTCAGCTGTCGGACATGTAACGATGCCCGAGTTTCGCGGATCTGGTGGAGCGCCAGAGCCCCAGTCCCAACGACGAGCCGCCTAGTCGGCGTTCGCCCAGAAACGATTTCTTGACGGGAATCCGGCGGCTCTGCGTCTGTGACCATCCGCTAAGGCGAGCGGCCAGACTTAGCACATGGTCCAAAACAACTTCCCGGTTTTCTCGATAGGCAGTAGAGTCCCGTCTTGAGGGTACGTGGGGGCCGGGGAGATGAAGGCATGGACG
>JAYTCW010000090.1:0-4845 GCA_043736295.1 Planctomycetota bacterium
AGCAAAGACTACGAACGGACGACCGCGTCCTCCGAGGCGCGCATCCAATGGAGCGCCCTCCACCTCATGCTCAACCGCCTCGCCCCTCCCACCCCCAAATCAGCCCCCTTCAAGTACCGCCCCACCCCGGCAACTCCAGTCGCTAGTGCGGTTTGAGGGATACTTGGCTTTTCGGATAGCCTCTGACAACTGAACACTGACGACTGAAAACTTCTCACTCAGATCGTCACGTTGATCTCGTACCCCTTGCGCTGCTCGCGGCCCATCCACTTAGCAGCTGCGTCGTCGCCGGTGATCATCTCGGTGACGGAGTCCCAGTTGATCTTCTTATCGAGACGGATCGCAATGTTCGCCAAGTGGCAGACCGTCATCGCCCGGTGGTGGGAGAAGACATCCGAGATCGGCAACTTGCGGGAGGCGACACAGTCGAAGAAGTTCGCCATGTGCGACTCGGGCAGCTTGCCGCCGTAGACCTTGTCGAGAGCATCTTCGGCCAGCGGCTTGTCCTTGAGGGCGTCAAACGCCTGGCCGCTCAGCTTGCCTCGGCTGACGTGGAACACCCCGTCGGTCCCCTCGAACAGGATGCCGTTGCCACCTTCCAGCTTCCCTTCCTTGTTGACCAGTCCGCACAGCTTCTTCTGGTCGTCACTGAGTTCGTTGACGATGTGCATCTCGACATCGTTCGGACACATCACCGTGACATCGAAGTCGGTGGCGGTGTTGTAGCGGTCGTCCTGCTGCGGCACGCCGTCTTTGAACGGGACCGGATGCTTGGCCCAGCCGCCGACGCTGGTGGGTCCGCTTTGGTCCATGCCGATGGCCCACGAGGCGATGTCGACATGGTGTGCGCCCCAGTCGGTCATCTTGCCGCCCGAGTACTCGTACCACCAGCGGAATTCGTAGTGGCAGCGGCTGTTGCCCCAGCGTCCGCCTTCCTTCATGCGGAAGTCGACGACTGGAGCCTGGCCGAGCCACTTCTCCCAGTTGAGGCCCTGGGGCACTTCGACGACCGGGATCGCATCGCACGACGGAGCCCCACCGATGGAGCAAGTGACCTTCTTGACGGTCCCGATCCGGCCATCGCGAATCATCGCGATCGCCTTGATGAACATGCGGCCCATTTCGGTCCGCTGCTGGGTGCCGACCTGGAAGACGCGGTTGGTTTCCTTCAGCACCTTGACGATCTGCTTGCCTTCGTTGATCGTCAGCGTCAGTGGCTTTTCGCAGTAGATGTCCTTGCCAGCCTGCATCGCTTCGATGGCGATCTTCGAGTGCCAGTGGTCCGGGGTCACGATCGTGACGACATCGATATCCTTGCGTTCGAGGATCTTCTGGTAGTCCTCATAGACATCGACATCCGCCTTCTGGCCGTACTTCATGTTATTTTCGTTGGCCACCTTCTTGCCCTTCTCCGCGTGGTTGGCGTCCACATCGCAGACCGCGACGCAGGTGGCAAACTTCATCGCCGCCGGACCGTCCGCATCCCAGCGATCTCCTGTCCCGATACAGCCCAGTCGCAGCCGCGAGTTCGGACTGTTATGGTCATCGGCCAGTGTCCGAGACGACGGAATCCACAACGGAGCCACTGCTCCCGCCGCAGCCAGGAGAGACGTGGTTTGAAGGAAACGACGACGATTGATGAGCGGTTGTGTCACTGCGGACTCCTCAGTGGAAGGGGCGATTTGCCGGACGGGACCGACCGTAGAACCGGCAGGTCGGGAACACTTCAATCCCGGCGTATGGATCGTAACCGATGGGGATCGGGGGAGCAAAACACCGGATGCTGACTCGGTGGGTCCACTGTCCGATACTCGATGGGAGACGCTGCTTGTCACCCTGACTTATGTCTTTGAAGTGAAACGCAAGGCCGTTCGCGACCAGCCCAGCAAGTTGTTCATCGGGGACATCCTCCTCCGGGAGGGCGAGGCTCCTGCCGAGCCGCGTGTGCGTGAATACGTCCTCCCTGGGACGCGGCTCAGCAGGAGCTTCGCCCTCCCACTCCCGATATCTATTCATCGACAGAACACTACGCTCGCGGGCGAGGCTCGACCACGTCGCGATACAGTTCGACATACCGCTCGATCATCCGAGGCACCGACAATTCCGTAGTGACTCGTGCGCGGGCGGCGGTTCCCAGCTGTGCTGCCAGGTCGCTGTCGTTCAGCAGTTTGAGCGTGAACTGGGCGAACCCGGCGGTATCGCCGACGTTGACCAGATACCCGTGGATGCCATGCAGGATCAGCTCCTGATTGGGTGGAATGGCCGAGGCGACGATCGGGCAGCCACTGGCCATCGCCTCCATCAAACTGTTGGACATCCCCTCGAATTCGCTGGCCAGCCAGACGACATCGGCATGGTGCAGAAGTGAAGCGGCATCGGTACGGTGACCCAGAAACCGGACATGCGGGAGGGCTTCCACCTCGCGGGCGTACTGTTCTAATAAGGCGCGCAGTGGGCCGTCTCCGATAACCACCAGGTACGCTCGCGGGTCGACCTGACGGAGCAGCTGGATCGACCAGAGGAGGTCGGTGACCCGTTTCTGGGGAGCCAGTCGACCGAGGAACATGGCGAGCTTTGCATTCTCGGGGAGGTTGAGTTCCTTCAAGAACTCCGCACGAGTCTGGCGGGGTGCGGGTGGCACCTCGACCCCGTTCGGGATCACTCGCAGCTTCGAATCGGGATAGCCCAGTGGCCGGTAGAAGTCGACGACTGCCTGCGAGTTGCCAACGAGGCAGTCAGTCCGACTCACCAAGCGGCGATCCACCCGGAGTTGCCAGCTCTTCCAACTGTCGACACAGCGCTCGGAGACAATCACGCGGGTGTTTGTGCCTCGCGGGAGAGCCATACGGCCATAACTGTTGGCGGCGAAGAGCCAGGTATGCAGGATGTCGGGTTGACGTTGGCGGAGGTGCTTCCGGAGGCGGAAAAACGCCAACGGGTCGAACTGGAACTTCTTGCCGAGGACGGTCACGGGGATTCCCGCGTCGTGGAGAGCAGCCTCATACGGTCCACCACTGGTGAGGCAGGTCACTTGCACGTTGAACTCTGCGCGAGGCAGTCCCGTGGCGAGCAACACGAGTTGCTTTTCCGCGCCGGATTGCACGAGGGTCGGGATGAGGAGTTCGAGGTGGATCACGCGGCGGCTCAGTGGTGTGACGTGTGGCGTTATCGCTTGTTGTTCAGGTTGAACCAGACGAGGGGATCATAGGGCAATTCCGGATTCGGGGGGACGAACCTTGATCTGGAAGTGGTGTCTGAAGACAGGTTCAACGCAATGAATATGCGGGTTCTTCCGGATGATGTCGATTTAACCTCGATTTCATGAACCGAAAGTAGCGGTTCGGCACAACCTGCGGGTGAAATGGCCCCCACAGTAGTCAGAAGTGGGTTGGCGGGTGTATTGAGCTTGACGTGTTCGGCAGGAACATGCCCTTTCACCGGACAATCCGCGAACAAGGGTTGCAGTCACGGCAACTGCTTTGCCGATTCAACATCGCAGACGAGTTCGCGCGGATTGGCCGGAGGCGATGCCGGCAGGGTGACACGATGTCGACCCAACAAGCCCAATGAACAAGTCGACTAAGTTTGGGGGGCGGAATAACCTGGGTGTGACCGGATCGGGACAGGGATGTCACGATCACGCAACCGGTCCGCTTCCCCAATCAGCAAGCGCGGAGCGCTTGCCGCATGAGCAGACACGACGTCTGATCGTGCCCGGTTTCGGCGATGATCCGGGCATGCCTGATGAATGGTCTATTCGTGTGACGTGGATGCCTGAGCGTCCCGCTCCATTTCAAGCTCAATGCCGACAGGACCCACGCCTGGCGACAACGGAGAGCAAGCTTGAATTCGGACGTGACGACTGGGGGCTTGCGCCCTCAACCCCAGAGCTGCATGGTGTAATTGGAGAGCCCGCACATGAGGACCATCTTTACGACTGGTCAAGTCGCACGAATCTGTAAAGTCGCCCCACGTACTGTGAGTAAGTGGTTCGATTCTGGCCGCCTTCGCGGATACCGCATTCCTGGATCTCAGGACCGTCGAATCCCGCGTGAGCATCTGATCCGGTTCTTGAAAGAACACGGAATGCCCTTGGGTGAACTCGAAGACGAGGCCATGGGCAAGCTGCTGCTGGTGGGAATCGATTCCACGGTCAAGGGATCACTGCTGAGTGCCCTGCCTGCCGACGAATTCAAGACGGAAGTCGCTGGCAGCGGTTTCGAAGCCGGAATCCAGGCCGAATCACTGCATCCGGACTGTGTGGTCATCGATTTCGGCATGGGCCGGAATGAAGCCCTGATGATTGCTCAGAACCTTCGGAAGAACCCGGACTACTCCGATACGGTGTTAATCGCTCTGTTGAGCGATGATGACAACGCCGCCGGATTCGACCGTTCCTTCTTCAACGAGACCTTCCGCAAGCCGTTCGATTCGGCACTCCTGGCAGAGCGGATTCGTACGCTGGTCAACCGCAAAAAGCAGTTGGCCTAGTGGTGGGGACGGCGGAGCCGTAGCCCCCGCGAAACACCGGTAGTCACTCCGCGCCGATAACATGGAGATGTCGGCAGGGCGAGTGAAGCCAGGAAATCAGTGAGAAGAACGAGATCGACGAATGTCCTGCGGGTTCTCTTCCCGTGTGAGACCTTTGCTCTCCGAAAGTCGGTGGGTCCGCTCGAGGCGAGCCCAAGGACTGATGCGGGGGACATCCAAAGGCGTTGCTGATCTCGAACAACTCGCGGGTGGAATTGCCGAACTCGCTCACGGGCGACATGTGTGGATCCACCGGAATCGCTGATGCGCGGCTCGAACCCAACGATCGAGGCGGTCCCTACCTGGGGAACGCCT
>JAYTCW010000091.1:0-3191 GCA_043736295.1 Planctomycetota bacterium
GGAGTCAGTTTCATGCTTCTGCCACGGAAATGGGTGCTGTCCCTGGGACTGCTCGCAACAGTCCCCAGCATTGCGCTGGCCGGGCCGTTTGACGGAAAATCGAAGTCGAACGCTCGTCCTGCCGCAAAATCAGCTGTACGCTCGGAGGCCCCGGCCACCAAGGCTGCGGCTCAGCGGTCCAACGATGACATCGCTCAAGATGTCGCTCGAGGAATGAAGGCCGCGGGCCTGAAGGGCAAGGGGATTCAGATCGAAGTGGTGGATGGCGTGGCCTCCCTCACCGGTCAGATTCTCAACACCGAGCAACTCGCCAAAGCGACCCAGGTCGCCTCCCGAGTTCCCGGTATCGATTCGGTCGACAACCAGTTGACCGCGATCCAATCCTCGGCTCCGACCCGGACCGCCAGCCGCCAACCGATTGAGCAAGTTGAGTTCGAGCAGGCCGCCCCGGCGGACGCTGCCCCTTCCAATCAGGAAGTTGCCCAGGGCATCGCTGATGAACTCGCGGAAGCGGGACTCAGCGGCTACGACATCGAGATCCGCTTTAAGAACGGCACTTGCACCTTGGGAGGAAGCGTCTCCCATCCCGCCGAAGCTGCCCGTGCTCAACAGGCTGCCGAGAGCGTCAGTGGAGTTCGGCAAGTCGCTAATCAGCTGACGGTCGGTGGCCAAGCCGCTCCTCAGCAGGCTCGCCGTCCCGCTTATCCAAACGGTTTGGCAGTCGGCGAAGGCCAGTTGCCACCCGGTCTGCCTCCCCAGGCGATGGGCCAAAACCCACAGATTCAGCAGATGCAGATGCAGCAAATGCAACAGGCTCGCATGCAGCAGATGCAGCTGGCCCAGATGCAACAGGGCGGTCCCGGCATGGACGGATCAGCCATGGGAGCCCCCGGCATGGGTTGTCCTCCCGGTGGAGGCGTGTCGCAAGCTGGCGGACACATGATGTACAACCAGCCCAACGTCCCCGAATACGCCTGGCCGACGTACGCTCAGTACGACAACTACGCCGCTGTGACCTATCCGGGTCAGTATGATGCGAGTGCCTTCCCGTACATCGGGCCGTTCTACCCGTACCCACAGGTTCCCCTCAACTGGCGTCAGTCGACGCTGGAGTGGAAAGACGGTACATGGAATCTGCGGTTCAGTACCCGCACCGATAAGTGGTGGTGGTTCATGAGCCCGAAGAACTGGGACTGACCCCTCTCGGGGACTGCCCCAGCGGCCTCTGGCCGGACCGGACATCAACGATGCCCTCGTGACGAATTTCGTCACGAGGGTGTTTTTGTTTTGGGAGAGTCGTCAGTTATCAGTCGTCAGTGATCGGTTTCCGGCCCGTGAGCTGCGACGCAGAGTCTTCGGAACGGATCGCTCGCTATCGCAACTCATAGTTGTCGCTCCGTAATGACGCGGCGAAGCTGCTCTAGCAATTTCACTTGAAAGTCTGGCTTATAGTCCATGCTGCCCCATGACTTCATCAGATTCACGTTCACCAGTTGGCCCGTTTTATCGACCTTCGCCCCCAAATGGATCCGCGAGAAGTCGAAGGGGGTCACCGTCGCATCCCATTTACAAAACGGGGTGGGCGTGAAATCTGGAATGATTTTCCAACCGATCGCCGGTGGGATCTCCGACATCTGCAGTGATCCGCGATGACTCAATATGTGGCAGTACAAGTTGGCGAGGAACAGCCTCTCGGGGCACCCATACATCATGGTCTCCTGTCGCCAGTCGGCCAACTGTGGCTCACTGGCGATCATGTTCAGCAATGGGCGCAATGCGGATTCCCAACGGTCGGCCATCGCCAACACCTCGCGCCCTTCGCAAAAATCGGCGCACAGGAACAATGCACACAGCCCCGCATGCTGATTGCGATAGAGCGAGATCGGACGATTCACTGTCTCGTTTTGTCGCTGAACAGTGAGTACGTGTTCAAGTTCGCTGCGATGGAATTCCAGTTTCTGATCGAACAGGTCAGCAGCCCGTCGGGCGGCTTCAGTCTCATGCATCTCCGTCAAGTACGCATACAACTTCGCGGCTCGGCGATCCGCGAGAACCATCGCGAACGACATCTGCGGCATCGGGTCTTGCGACTGAAACTTCACGTCGAACACGATGTCTTCTTGGAGGGCGTCGTTCAGCCCCACAGCGCACGCGTCGAAGCTCGTATATCCCGCAGTTTGCGTGACAAAATCGACGACCCGTTGTGCCTGCACGTGTCCGCCCGTGGTGGGTAAATGCTCGGAGATCGGCAACCGAGGCGCTTCCACCCCGTTGTGATACAAATACCAAGCCAGCCCATGCAGGCTCACGAACACGCATGCGATCACAACGAACTTGCGATTCACGATCCACTGGTTCATGATTTACAGCTTCTTGTAGAGTCCGCCGAGAGATGCACCGAAACCGTGAGCATTGATGGGCACGACGACAGTGGCCCCCGCCTGATTTTCCTGCTTGTAGATCGCACTCTCGCGATATTTCTCCGATGTCGATTTAATCACCGAACTGCCTGTACCGGAGTTGATGCAAAGCCCACCCACCACCTTGATACTATGCGAGTTCCCGGCCAGCATGGCGATTTCTGCACTGAGTGTGTCTGTCATCGCGTAGCACACACCCTCATTCAGGATAATACTCGCCCCATATCCCCCGTCAGAAGGGCAGTCACCAACTCCAAATGCGTAGCCATGACAGTTCTGTGAATAGTCCACCTTCCCTTCTTTCTGGTATCCAAAAAATCGCCAGTCCCAGTATGCCTCGACATGCGAAACATTAACACTGTAAGTCACCCCGTTGTATTTAAACGTCCCCGACCAGCCTTCGTCGACGCTGACTGTACTGTATGAGTAGGGCGTCCCCTGGCAGTTACTCGACAATTGAATGCACAGTTCCGATTGTCCTGTAATTTCATTCATCGTCATCAAACTGTGAACAGTGCCGCTTCCGTAGTCGACAATGCCAGCACTCGGGACCGAATGGAATGTGATAATCGTCGACGCATTCAATACCGTACCATCCGGAAGAGTGACTCTGACAGGAGTCTCAATCCCATCCATCTCGCGGTTACATTGAGCGAATATGTTGGAAGACGAGAGGACTAACCAAGAACAAATGCACAGGAGACAGGAGACAGGAGACAGGAGACAGGAGACAGGAGACAGGAGACAGGAGACAGGAGACAGGAGACAGGA
>JAYTCW010000092.1:0-26880 GCA_043736295.1 Planctomycetota bacterium
CCCACGATTCGCCACCCACAGACATCGACAAACCCACACCGAACTCATCCGTCATCACGATTCCCCAGCCGTGATTTCCCCCAGAGCTGTTCTTTGCAGAACAGACCCTGAAGGGACACGCTCCGCACCGGACACCCCCATCAACCACAAAATTCCATCCCACCCACCCCTTGACAACAACAATTCTTTCAGGGAGTGCCACCCTGCCGTAGTCACGCCTCACTCGACCGGCAGATGATGGAGTCGTTATGTTCACACACATCTGACTGTTCTTTCCTATCGACTCCGGAGTACTCGCCGATGCGACTCCCCCACTGGGTTTTCACGACGGCTTGCCTGATTGCTCTCTCGATCGGAGCAAACGCTGAAAAATCTGCGACCGATGCTCCCGTCGAGCTTCGATCTCGCCGTGAATTGTTTGTGGATCGATACCTGATCGACACACTGACGAACGCTCGGCTTCAGCTGCATGAGCCCCGCGATGAGGGGAGCGTGATCCGTATGGACAACCCGTGGGAAGGCCCGCACAGTGGGTATTCGACCGTGATTCGGGATGGAAACCTGTTCCGGATGTATTACCGAGGTGTCTCAGAACACGGTTTGGATGGCAGTGAAAACGAGCGGACATGTTATGCCGAATCATCAGACGGCATCCATTGGACCAAGCCCAATCTCGGCTTGTTCGAGTTCAAGGGGAGTTCAGCTAACAATCTAGTCCTCGATCGGGCAGCGCCGATTACGCACAATTTCTGCCCCTTTCTGGATGCACGTCCTGGCGTCGATGCCGCTGAGCGGTTCAAGGCGGTCGGTGGGACGGGGGACAAGCTGTTCGGTTTGGTGTCGGCGGATGGGCTGCGTTGGAAAAAGCTCCGCGATGAACCGATCCTGTCCACCAAGGATGTCCCGTTTTCGCATGTGCATTTGTTTGATTCCCAGAATCTGGTCTTCTGGTCAGAGACAGAAGGCTGCTACCTGTGTTACTTCCGGGTGTGGGATGGTTTGCGGCGGATCGCTCGCTCGACCAGCACCGATTTTCGGACCTGGACGCCCGCAGTTCTGATGCGACAGATGCACGACGATGGCACCGGCCCCCAGCTTGCTCCGGCTGAGAACATTTACACGAACCAGACTTCGCCATATTTTCGGGCACCCCACATCGCTATTGCCATTGCTGCTCGTTTTTTTGAGGGGCGACAAGTTCTCACCGAGAAGGAGGCTCGGGAGATCCACGTCAGTGCCGACTTCTTCAAGGACACCTCCGATGCCATCCTGATGTCGACTCGAGGCGGTGATGTCTACGACCGGATATTTCTTGAGGGCTACATCAAGCCGGGAATCGGACCGCAAAACTGGGTCTCTCGCACGAACTACCCCGCTCTCAATATCGTCCAGACTGGACCGTATGAGATGTCGTTCTACGTCAATCACGACTACGCCCAGACGACAGCTCATCTCCGCCGCTACAGCTTGCGGCTCGACGGATTCGCCTCCGCCCGAGCCGGGGCCAGCGAGGGGGAACTGGTCACGAATCCGTTCACTTTTACGGGTCAAGAACTGGCCATCAACTTCGCCACCTCAGCGGGAGGTGGAGTTCGTTTCGAGCTGCAAGATAGCGCTGGCAACCCACTCCCCGGCTTCACGTTGGCCGATTGTCGGGAACAGATCGGAAATGAGATCGAGCGGGTCGTGACTTGGAATTCCGAGGCGAATCTCTCGGCCCTGCAAGGTCAGGCGATCATACTTCGCGTGGTGTTGAAGGACGCCGACCTGTTCGCCATCCAGTTCCGCGACTGACCAAGTCCAGTGAGAACTGAATTGGCAGGTTTCCAATAGGCACGTAAAAAAGCCGGTGGGAGAATTACCCACGAGCTCGGTGGAGGGCAGACGTTTACCGCCGCGCACTCGCGTGTTTGAGATTCACCCAGGCCCCATTCTCTTGGCTACTGGCCACGCACTGCTGGATGAAGTACATGCCTTCGACGCCGTCGTAGACGTTGGGGTAGATGGTGTCGCGGGTCTCGAACTTCTTGCCGGCGGCGCGGTCGGCCATCGAGTCATACGCGTACCGGTAGACGTTGGCGAAGGCTTCGAAGAAGGCTTCCGGGTGTCCGGCGGGAAGGCGGCTGGAGGCTCCGGAGAGGGCGCTCAGGTACGGGCCGCCGTTGCGGGTGTAGATCTGATGCGCGTGGCCGTTGCGACGAACGATTAGCTCGTTCGGGTTCTCCTGCCGCCAGATCACCGCTCCCTTGGTCCCATCGACTTCGATGAACAGATCGTTCTCGCGGCCATGCGAAATCTGGCTGGCGGTCACGGTGCCCAGGGCCCCGTTCTCCATCCGAATCACCGCGTGGCCATAGTCATCCAGCGACCGACCCGGCTCGAACACCTTCAGATTGCAAGAGACATCCGCTGGCAACAGCCCCGTCATGTACCGACCGAGGTTGTACGCGTGCGTCCCGATGTCGCCGAAGCAGCCCGCGATCCCCGACTGCTGGGGGTCGGTCCGCCACTTCGCCTGCTTCTGGTCGCTCGACTCCAACCGAGTCCGCAGCCACCCCTGAATGTAGTTCGACCGAAAGGCGTTGATCTCGCCGAGTTCGCCGCCGAGGATCATCTCGCGGACCTGCCGGACCAGTGGATAGCCGGTGTAGTTGTGCGAGAGGGCGAACACCACGCCGCTCTTCTCGACGGCTTGCTGCAGCTCTTCGGCTTCCTTTAAGTCGAACGTCATCGGCTTGTCGCACACGACGTTGAAGCCTGCGTCGACGGCGGCCTTGGCGATCGCGAAGTGCGTGTGGTTTGGCGTGGCGACCGTCACGAAGTCGATCCGCTTGTCGGCGGGCAGGGCCTTCTCGGCGGCGATCATTTCGGGGACGGAGCCGTACGCTCGGTCGGCCTTGATGTCGTACGCCGGAGCCGAAGCCTTGGCCCGCGCGGGGTCGGACGACAGCGCCCCCGCGACCAGTTCAGCCCGATTATCGAGGACCGCAGCTGTGGCATGCACCCGCCCGATGAAGGCCCCCTGGCCTCCGCCGACGAGGGCCATGCGGAGCTTGCGATTGAGTGAGCCGTTGGTCGTTTCCATGGTGCGTAATCCCCAGTGTCCGTAAGCCAGCGGAAGGACTCTCCCCACCGCCTCTGTCGTGACAGGATAATCGGGCCAATTCCGAGAGACAATGACACGCTCGCTTCGCGGGTATCAGATCGTGTGTTGCCCGGAGTTGTTCTCTGATACCATCAGATCCCAGTTCTGTGTTAAGACGCTCGGGGGATCCTGCACGTGCGAAGTCGATTCTGCATCTCTGGCATGCTGTTGATCGGGGTCTTGGTCAGTGTGAACTTGCGCGCGGCCGATAAGATTCCACATTTCGCGGAAGACGTGTTACCGCTGCTCCAAGCGAAGTGCTTTTCCTGTCACGGACCCGAGAAGCAGGAAGGGGGACTCCGGCTGGACTCCCTCGCAGCTGCGAAAATCGGAGGTGATCGAGGACCGTCGATCGTGCCCGGAGCCGTCGACCCGAGTCTGCTGATTCAGGCCATCTCGTTTGTCGATCCCGATTTACAGATGCCACCGAAGTTGAAGTTGTCCGAAGGGGAAATCGCTCTGCTCACGGAGTGGGTCAAATCCGGGGCCGAATGGCCCGAGCCGGTCGCGGTCTTGTTTGAAGATGATCCCCAATTCCTGACGGCACTCTCGAGTGGAAATGGCCAGGGGAGATTAGTCACCGAGAGAGCCTTCGCGGGCCAAGCCGCTCTCGGGATCACTCCACTCCACTGCAACGCGATGGCGTGATGATCCCCGGCTGGGTGGCCCCGGTTGCCGCTTTGGGCTACCGGGGCGGCGGCAGCCGAAAGAGGTTCTTCCCGTAAGAGGTGTATCACGGCGAACCTCTTGTGCCAGGGCACACCGGTAGGCTCCAAATCAAGCCAACCGGTGCCAACCCGCCGTGGTCGATCGACGCTCGCCACACTCTTCGAAGACTCCGAGTGTGCCACCCGACGGGAGAAGGGATTTCAGAAAAACCTCAATGTTTTCAGTGAAAAACATTTGACACATCGAAATCGCGAGTTACAAAGATTGACGTTCCGAAATCCAGCACCGAACTCGTTAGGCAGGAAATGACATGCGGCCTTCTCTCTTCTCTCTTCTCTCTTCTCTCCTCTCTCCTCTCTCCTGACACTGCGCACATCACTGCTCTTGCTGGCGCTGCTGGTGGCTGATGCCGTGGTCGCATACGCCGCGATGGGACCATGTAAAATCACCCAAAAGGGCGTATTTGCTACTAGCATTGCGTGTGTGGCTGTGACTCCCACAGGACCGTCTCCCGCTGGATGTACAGGTGTGGTCGGAATTATTCCTCAACAGAGTCGATGCCAAAACATGAACAGTGACTCATGTGCAGATAGCCCAATTAGTCGGTTTATTACAGTCAGTCCAGTAGTTGTCGTAGACCCGGCTGGGGCTTGTGAAGCATGGACTGGAACATTCGGGTTCTTCCGTCTAGGTTATTACCGGTATGACTGTGACTCGACTGGCGTGGTAGTCAGATTGGCAGGGGGCAACCAATGTGAATAACCATCTATACAAGAGTTGAGGCGATAAGTCTTGAATTTTCAATCTCAGCGTTGAGAAGGCTATGTAGGGGAACTTTTCAATGAGCTTCCAGTTTTCGAGTTGTGTCTTTGTTGTCGTGTGTTTGGCTTGGCAGGCTGTCATCGGAGGGACAGCCATGTCGAAAGAGCCTGGACAGGACATCTTGGTGAAAGCTATGCTGAAGAGAGGAGACCTCGATATACGAACCGGAGACTTTCGTTACGTTCTGAGTGTTACAGAGGATGTCCCAACGAAGGAGATGATCGCGAAAGAGGTTGAGGCTCATCGTGCTGCATTACAGGAGGCGATGAAACTATACGTTGACAATCCCGATGAGTTGAAGCAGTTCCAGAAAGGGATAGACACTGCTGATCAATACGTTCCTCAACAAGTCCGTGACCACGCAAATCGCATGTTTCAGTATTATTTTACGTTAGGGGGCCCACCACTGGGTGGAGATCGCTACATGGAGATATCGACGTTGGATCGCGTTAAGTTGGTTTACGGTGATACTAGGAAGCTGTTATCACGCTCACAGGGGGCTGGCCGTGGGACAAGTGTCGACTTGGATCCCCTGACGACCATGGTGATCGTGGGAAGTGGACGCAATCGCATACCTCAACCTTCACAGGAACCGCAGCGACTTGGCAGAGCGAATGGAAGCCTGCCGCACTTGGTTTCGGATTTGGACGCTGCCGGTGTGAAAGAGTGGCTCTCCAGAGCCGTTTCGGATCTTCAGGTCACTCCGGTAGCGGATGAGCAGTGTGTGGAAACTCTCCAGCTGGAATTCAAGGTCACCGTCCCTTACCCCGACAGTGTGAAGGCCCAGCTGCCGAAGGATGCACCGGTTTCGAATTCGGTGTCGATGGTCTATCACATCGTGCCGAGTCGAGGTTTCATCACCCCGCTCATTCGAGAGACGGACCCGACGGGGCAAGTGATCTTCGAGTGGATCAGCTCCGACTATTTCCAACCTGCCGGGTCGGACTTGTGGTTTCCACAGACTTGCGAATCTCGCACCTTCATGCCTGGGAAGAAGGAGCCGCGTCTGGAGCGGTACACCTTCGAGAAAGACGGAGTGCAGCTGAACCACAAGATTCCGGATGAGCGGTTTGCTGTGTCAATCCCGCCCAAGACCACTGTGATCGATGCCACGGGGGCGGTCCACAAGAACTACATCACCACACGACAAGTCGCCTTAACGATCGACGATGTGGCTCGGCTCTCGCAACTGGACGGAATTGCGGTGGCTCCCGAGGCGGTGGTGCTCGGAAAGCCGCGCGTGCTGGCCAACAATCCGGCGAGATTCTGGCTCTTCTGGGGCAACGTCATTGCCTTATTTGGCTTGGCCTGGTGGCTCATCAAACGGCAAGCGAAGCAGGTAGCAGATCAACCAAAGAGTTAAGGCGAGCTGTCCGTGATCGTCGAGTCGTAGAACGGACGCCCACGTCCGTTCCGCCCGGACGTGGGCGTCCAGGCTACGGACCGTTTCCGTGATCGGCTCGCTTCGGAACAAGTCAGAAGGGCCGTTATTGATGAACACGTTTCAGAGAACCACGTTGCTCCTCGTGTCACTGATGTGGTTGTCTGCTTGTTCCGGCTGTACGCCTACGCCGCCGGTCAGCAGCGGGGCATCTGCTCCGGCTCCCATCCAGATCGAGCCCGCGAAGGTCGACTTGGGGGAAGTCGCCTTAAGCATGGAGTCATTGGACTTTACCTTTGATCTGCGAAACGTTTCGACAGAAGCCGTTCGCGTGGAGATCACCGCCGGGTGCGGGTGTACGGCGATCGATCAGACGCAGGTCCTGATTCCTGCCGGGGCGTCGCACACGGTGAAAGCGTCACTGTCGCTGCGAGGACGCCTCGGGGGTTTTCATAGTAGCATCCAAGTGGATAGTCAGTCGGTCGCTGCGAGTCACGGGAACCAGACCGTCAGCCTGCCGATCCAGGCATTCATTGTCGATCTCTGGCGGGCGGTGCCGCAACGTGTGATTCTGGAGCAGGACGGAGTGGGGACCGTTTCCGTCTCTGCTCCCCCAGCGGCATGGGTGGGAGTCTCCACGGAAGCAATTGGACAAGGCTTTGAATATATTCAAACTACTGCGACCACACAGGACGCGATGGAGACACGCGTCTTTCGTGTCACGACAAAGCCTTCCGAGATGCACGGAGGCAATTGCGGCATCGGGTTTCGCCAGGACGGGGCGGGCCACGCGGTCTTTACCGTACCCGTGCTGGTCAAGTGACAGACGCCGTCCCCTGCAACTGTCGGGATAGTCGCCTTTCGCTCCGCGAAAGGACGCTCTTTCGCGGAGCGAAAGGCGACTGATTTTGATCGGGAAGTGCGATGGATTCAGACCAGCCCCCGATTGATCCGCCAAGTCCGCCGCCCCCGCGCGATCTTCGGCTCGACCTGATTCGCGGAGCTGCCTTGCTGTGCATGCACACGGACCACTTTCGTCACAATGAATTGACATCTTGGACGCCTCGAAATTTCGGATTCTCCGATATGGCGGACGTTTTCGTTTTCGTTTCGGGGTGTGTTTGTGGCATCGTGTATCGCAAGATGCTGCGATCAAAAGGCTTCCTGAGATGCCAGCTGAAAGCCATCGGACGTGCCTGCCAACTCATTGTCGCCTGTGCCATCACATTGCTGGCACAGATGATGGTTCAGGGTTGGTTGACACCTAATCGGACCATCGCCGACGGACGGTCTTTGTGGTCGCAGCTGGGTGCAGGGCTGACACCGGATTGGCGAAGCCTGCGGGCCATTGAAAGCGGTTCCCAAGTGGCGGGAATCTTGTCGCTGTATGTCATGCTGCTGACTGCGCTGCCCGCAATGTTATGGCTGCGAGCGAGGCACTGGAGTCTGTTGCTGGGGCCGTCGTTGGTGTTGTACGGTGCAACACAGATTCACTGGGGGGAGATTGCACCTCTGGGGAACTGGGGGAGGATCACGGCCTTTCATCCGTGTGCCTGGCAGCTGTTGTTTGCCTTGGGAATTTTATTGTACGAGCCATTCCGGACTGGCCGATTGCTGGCAGCGGGACATTGGTTGTGGTCTATCGCCGCTTTGGTGATTGTGGAAGGGGCATTTATCGCCAGGTTCTGGTGGATGCCAGACGAGATTCCGCTGATCGACAAGACCACGCTGGGGCCGTTGCGGATTCTGCATTTACTCGCTGTGATGGCTCTCGCCGAGATCGTCCTCTCAAATCAATCCCCATGTTTCTGGAATGCCTGGCCAATCCGTTGGCTGGTCTTGTGCGGCCAGAATTCATTGATCGTGTTTTGCTCCGGCTCGGTCTTCGTTGTTCTGTCCGAAGGTTTGCTGCTCACGGAACATCACGACCTCTTGTGGCAGATAGTCGCCACGATTGCGGTGTGGGGCGGCTGTATCCTGTTGGCGGTGGCCGGGTCAGGAGGCTTTGCGGATGGCCCCGCCACCCGCCGCCGTTTCTGAAAAATGGCGATGTCCAACTAATCACTCCCCTCCAGGTCTCGACCACCAAGCTCATCCCACAATCACGCCGTCACTTCCTTTCACAGACCGGCTGCGGCTTTGCCAGTGTCGCCTTGAGCGCGCTGCTGGCGGAAGAACTCCGCGCGGCAACTCCAAAGCCCACGACGATCGACCCCTTGCAGCCGTTGGCCGAGCGATTGCCGCACTTCGCCCCCCAAGCCAAGCGAGTCATATTCCTGTTTCAATACGGGGGGCCATCGACGTTCGACTTGCTGGATTACAAGCCGGAACTGCTGAAGCTGAACGGCAAGCCAGTGCCGGAATCGTTTAAGAAGAACCCGGACAAAGTCGGTGGCGTCTTCAATCACTGCAAGGACGAACTGATGGCGGGCCCCTGGAAGTGGGCTCAACACGGACAGAGCGGGCAATGGGTCTCCGAGTTGCTGTCGCACACGGCCAGGCACATCGACGACCTGTGCCAAGTACGGTCGATGTTCAGCGAGAGTTCGAACCACGCCCCCGCAACCTACCTCATGAATACCGGAGCAATCCTCGGTGGCAAACCGAGTTTCGGCTCCTGGGTCACGTACGGGCTCGGTTCACTCAATCAGAATCTGCCAGGGTTTGTGCTGCTCTACAAGGTCGGCGGGCTGGGCGGCTCGGCGAATTGGAGCAATGCGTTCTTACCAGCTGCGTTTCAAGGAACGCAGTTCCGCCACGAGGGCTCGCCCGTTCTCAATTTGCAACCGCCGAGCGAACTCGCAGCTGTGCAGCGATCGACGCTCGACTTTGCTCAGACCCTCAACCGCCAGCACGCAGCCGCGCGTCCCGGCGTCCTCGATCTCGATGGCCGCATCGCCTCGTACGAACTGGCGTATCGCATGCAGTCGGAGGCTCTCGACATCGGCGAGTTGGCGACGGTGACGAAAGCGACTCAGGATGCTTACGGGCTGCATGACCAGAACAAGGACAAGGCGACCTTCGGACGGATGTGCTTACTCTCCCGCAGGCTTGTTGAGAAAGGCGTGCGGTTCGTGCAGCTCTACAACGCCGCCGACAAACTCGGTTGGGACGGACACGACAACAACACCGACTACAACACCCGCAACGCCGCACAGACGGACCAGCCGATTGCGGCGCTACTGGCCGACCTCAAGCAACGCGGTCTGCTCGACACGACGCTGGTGATCTGGGCGGGTGAGTTCGGTCGCACGCCGATGATGCAGGGGAACAATGGTCGTAACCACAACCCCTATGGCTTCACGATCTGGCTGGCCGGGGGCGGGGTGAAGGCAGGCCGCGTGATTGGTTCCACCGACGACATCAGTCTGCGTGCCGCCGAGCAGCCTCAGCCGGTGAAGAACCTGCACGCGACGATTCTCACGGCGTTGGGCCTGAACCCCGACGATCTTTTCTTCGAACACGCCGGTCGGCAAGAACGCCTGACCGGGGTTGCTCAAAGCTGGAAGACGATTCCCGGTGTCTTCGGTTGAATGCCAGGGTGAACTGACCACTCGGGCCACCCGCTGTGTTCAACTGAACTTCACCTGGAACCCCGAGATCATCATCCCGCCGTCGACCGTCAGGGTTTGTCCAGTGACCAGTTGGCTGCCGGTGACCAGACTGACAATCCCTTCGGCGATGTCTGCTGGGGTGCAAACCCTTCCCAGCGGCAAGGTTTTTTCGTAGGAGGCGACCAGTCCCTCGTAGCGATCACCGAGACCGTTCTTCGTCCAGCGCCCAGCGATAAATCCGGGAGCAATCCCGTTGACGCGGATGTGCGGCGCGAACGTCCGAGCCAGCGACACCGTCAGGTTATCGATGGCCGCCTTCGTGCAGCAATACGGGATCGAACTCCCCTGCCCGAGTTGTGCGGCGACACTGCTGACGTTGATGATCTGGCCGCCGCCGCTGGCGAGCATGGGCTCTCTGACCGCTCGGGCACAATGAAACGGCCCAATCACGTTGACTTGATACAGACGTTGCCAGACTTCGTCGGTCGCCTGTTCGAGTTCAGAGAATGGGATGAACTCGGTGGTCCCGGCGCAGTTCACGAGCAGATCGATCCGCCCGTATTGCTCCATCGTCTTCGCCACGAGCGCCCGGCACGCCGCGTCATCGGCCACGTCGGCCTGCACCGTGAACGCTCGGCCACCCGCAGCTGAGATTTCGGCGACGGTCGCATCTGCCTCGGCTTTCGAACGCGAGTAATTGACCACCACCGACCAGCCGAGTTTGGCGAGCTGCATTGAGGTCGCCTGGCCGACGCCAGTGCCTCCCCCGGTGATGATCGCTACGAGATGGTTTGCGGGCATGGGGGTATCCTGTCGCACGATTCCAAATCCACATTCCACGACTGGATTCGCACCAGTGATTTTCTCGACAGCCAATTCGCCGAGGCAGGCCTCTAGAGCATTCCATGATTGTGTTCGCGCCGAGAGAGAGAACGGCCCCCAAGTCCGTTACGCCCGGACCTAGGGGTCCAGGCGACGAGGACGCTCACCAAATTGTGGAATGTCGCTACCGGTTGAACAGGAACGCCGAGGTGTTGATCAGTGCCCACGCCAGATCCTGCGCCGCCGTCAATCGGGAGTCCTTCAACTGGCCTTCGCTGAGCTGGACCGCGCGCTGCAGCCGGGCGAACTTCGGATCGACGGGAAGTGGGAGCTGGGCCTCGACGAGCTTGGCCTTCAGACCCGCCAGCATGGCGTCCATCGGTCGCGGCTTCTTGGCCTCGGCTTGAGCAGCTTGCAGCTTCTTCAGTTCGGCGTCCTCGCCTCGGAAGAAGTCGAGGAGCGCCTTCTTCTGGGCGTCGTTCCGCTGATCGGCGGGAACCTTGACGATCTCGGTGATGTTCGCCGGGATACCGAACAGCAGCGGAGGCTGGGCGGTCGTCGCAGACCACCGGAACTTGCCGATGGTATGCGTTTTGTCGGTGTAGCGCTGGTCCATGATGAACTGAATCACCACAGGGCCGTCGATGTTGATCGGCTCCGAGCACTCAAAGGTCGCGGTGTGGTTCTTGCCGGTCTCGGGAACAATCGCCCAGCCGTTACTGGCATTCGGGGTCTGGCCATCGATCGCGGTGGCTACGTCATAGCCCGCCTGGCTGAAGTCAGCCTTGGCCCCTTGCAGCTTGAGCTTCTGCTTCTTGTCGGGCTGCCCTTGCGGCCAGACCTCAATGGTCAACTCCGTCAGGACGATGTTGCCGTTCTGCGAACGACCGGGGCCCATACCACCCAGTCGAGAGTCGGTGAGGAGTTCCAGCCGAAAGCCGGTGATCCCCTTCAGTGCAGATTCGGTAATGACATCGTAGGTCACGAAAGCGTCATTCGGGCCACTCACAAAGATGACGTTGTCGGCTTCCTTCTCGATCTTGGCATCGTTGCTGACCTTCATCGGACCGGGTTCGAGGACGTTCCACAAGCTGCCGGATTGCGCAAGCTCCCAAGCGGTCAGCTTGGCGGGGATCGCGGCTTCGTGATCGGCCAGTGCCTTGTCAGCTGCGGCGAGCTTGGCGAGGGAGTCAGCTTCAGCCTTCTCTTCCTTCTCCTTTACGGTGGCCCAGTAAGCGTCGTAGGCCGTCTGTGCCACGGTGATCTGGCCCTGTCGTACCGCTTCCTTGGCGGTCACGGCGGGTTCGATCTCCTTGGAGTAGGTCTGGAACTCGGCCATGAGTTTGACGTGGTCTTCGGGCAGCTCCTTCAGACGAGAGTTCGCCGCCTCCACTTCGGTGGTCTTCGCGGGCCGATTGAGGATCCGCATGAACAGCTCATCGACCAGCTTCGAGTCGTCCGGTTGAGACGCCACGATCTGGGCGATCGCGTTCCCCGGTTGCGAGAGGGCATCGCCGACAGTCGGTCCGCTCATCAGCGCCATCACAGCTCCGAGTTGCACCGCCGAGGAGCGTTCGCACTCGCAGGCACTCTCACGCACGGGTCGCCCCGTGGTCGCGAGGAAGCCATCGGCGAGGTCGGTGCCGCTGTCGGGAATGGCCGCCGCACGGACTCCCTCGGGCAGGCCAGGGATGTGGGTCTTGGAACCGGTGACTGCGTACAGGCTGTCGAACAGCACCTCGGCGGGCAACCGCCGCGCCAGGGCGTGTGAGTAGTTCGTGGTGTCATCGGCGTTCCACTCGTTGGTGGCGACCGACCGCTGGTACGTCTGGCTTTTGCAGATCGCCTTGGTCAGTTGTTGGACATCGAATCCCGACTCGATGAACTGCTTGGTGAGATAGTCGAGCAGTTCGGGATTGGTCGGCGGATTGCCCGCGCGGATGTCATCCAGCGGTTCGATGATGCCAGCCCCCAGCAGGTAACCCCAGACGCGGTTGGCGTAGCTCTTCGCGAAATACTGGTTGTCGGGCGAGGTGATCCAGTTCGCCAACTCATCACGCCGGGTGGCATTCGGAGGAGTCTCGTGCTTCGCCGGGTACGGGAAGGTCGGCGGAGCCACGGCACTGGTTCGCAGGTGGGTCGTCTCCCCCTCCGGCTTTTCGAACACATCTTCCCACAGCGGCTTGGCTCCCTCGACAGCAGTGCCGCCGATATCGCCAGCTGCGTTCTTCGGATCGCGCTGCAGACCGACTCGCGAGAAGTAGGCAGTCGTTTGATAATACTGGTCCTGGGTCCAGCGTTCGAACGGATGGTCGTGGCACTTGTTGCAGTTGAACCGCACAGCCAAGAATAGGTGCGTGGTGTTCTCCATCATCAGGTCGGGATCCCGGAGGATCTTGTAGTAGCCTGCGGGCGGGTTCTCTTTCGTCGACCCATTGGCGGTGATGATCTTGTGGCACAGCTGATCGTAAGGCGTGTTGGCGGCGATCTCTTTGCGAATCCAGTCGCGATAGAGCTTGGCCCCTTCGCCGCCGAGGAACTTACTGTTGACCTGCAGCAGGTCGGCCCACTTGTTGGCGTGGAACTCGACATAGGCATCGCCGCCCACGAGCTTGTCGACCAGCTCATCACGCTTGACCTTCATGTCGCGCGTATCCGCGACAAAGGCCCGGACCTCATCCGCACTCGGCGGCAACCCGGTCAGGTCGAGCGTCACACGTCGCACGAACTCATAGTCATCGCACAGGCCCGAGGAAAGGATCTTCATCCGCTCCAGCTTACGGGCCACCAGTGTGTCAATCTCGCTCCACGCAGCCGGCTCCTGCCAGACAAATCCAGTGCGGTCGCCCATCGCAGTCACCGTGGTCGCGGCATAGGCCCCTTCGTAACGGGCGAGGATCGGAGCCTCCCCACGTCGCAGAGTCGTGACGACACCGTGAGCGTTCGAGACAGCCACTTCCATGTTCCCAGTTTCGAGGAACGACTCAGCGGTCACATCGCGGGTGGCCCCATCGGTGTAGGTCGCCACGACCCGCATCTGTTGCTTGCCGCCAATGAGTTGAATGATCGGATTGACGGGCAGTACCTCGATCTTGGCGACGCGAGGTGATTCGAGGTCGAGCTTGGCCCCCTCGGCAATCCACTGCCGCAGAATGCGGTACTGGATGCTGTCTTGCTTGGTGACTTGCCCGCCGACATGCGGCACAGCCCCGGTTGCCTTGAGCAGCATCAAGCTGTCGTCCGGCGAGGCGAGGTTCACGCGCCGCGACCCGTGGTCATCGGTCAACGCTCGCAGGTCATAGATCGGGTCGTACCCACGCAGGGAGAGCTTGAACCCGTTCTTGCCGTCCTTCGACCCGTGGCAGGTGCCCGCGTTGCAGCCGACCTTGGACATGATCGGTGTCACGTCGCGGATGTAGCTCACAGTGCTGTTCGCGGCGATGCCGGTCACAGCGACCGGAATAGTCGCCTTCTGCCCGGCGACCTCAATGGCCAGTTGACCTGGCCCGTCGGCAGCGGCCCGGACTCGCCCTTGGGGGCTGACTGTGGCAGCGTTGCCGGTCATCTGGAACTTCGCCATGCGGGTCAAGTCGACACGATCGCCGGTGTTCAGGATGCCGGTAATCAGCAACTGGGTGTAACCGATGTGGCCCACGAGTTGGATCTGTGGCGGGATGACCTCGATCGAGGTCACCGTGGTGCTATCGGGCAGGGTCTCGCCAAGGGCCGCTTCGGAGCTGACATAGTCGACGCCCTTGGCGGCATTGGCGGCTACGGCAGCGGCGGCCACCGGGATGGCCGGGAACTCGCTGGCGACCTTGCCATCGGCGGCATTGAACAGGCGGATGATTCCGTCTTCGCCGCCCGCCGCGATTTTCAATCCGTCCGGCGAGAAAGCGAGCGAATAGAGGCTCGTGTTCACTTCCGCTTGAGCGAGTACCGCGACGTTCGCGGTAACGTATTCCTTGAGCCGCTTCTTCTCGTCGCCGTTCTGGCTGTCGGCGACCTTGCCGACGATCCCCTTAATGTCGGCGGGCATCTCACTGTCGAACTCCGCCGAGTAAATGAACAGCTGCCCTTGCCGATTCAGGCTCGACACAGCTGCGATGCGCTTGCCGTCGGGAGCGTAGTCCGCATCGAAGAGGCGACCGCGCATGGCAGGGAACTGCCGCATCAGGTTAGCATCGTCACCGATGACGCGCGAGGTCACTCGCTGCATACGATAGATGCGCGGCACACCATCGGAACCCCCGATCAGGATCTCGTCTTTGGTTGGGTGGCGAGTCAAAGCCTGCACCCCCCCCTTGAGGGCTCCGGGCGTGATCGACGAGATGTTGTCCATGAACCGCTGCGTTTTCACGTCGTAGAGCTTCGAACTCATGTCGCGACCGATCGAGGCCATGTACGCTCCATCGACCGAGAACGCGGTGCCGACCGCCCAGTCATCGTGGGCCATGTTGAAGAACACCTGCGCCCCGCTGGTGGAATCAAACGCGCGAACGACCTTGTCCGAACAACCAACCGCGATCAGCTTCCCATCGGGAGCCCAACTGGCTCCGTAAATGGTGTCGTAAGTAACGGGCACGGAGAGGGTCAGCTTCGGCTTGAGTTCTTCGCCTTCGTACAGATCCCAGACCTGTAGCTCACCCATCCGGCAGGGCAACCCGCCCGAGACCGCGAGACGTTTGCCGTCCGGCGAAAACCGGGCGGACTCGATGCGCTCGCTGAGGCCGACCAGCCGCGCCGCCAAACCTGATCCGTCCGCTTTGTGCAGCAGCACTTCATGGAATCCGGAGACGGCGATCAACTGGCCGTTGGGCGAATAGTCGAGTGAGGTAATGACCGGCAACCGCGAATAGGTCGGCGGGTGTTCCTGGTCGATCTTCGAGACCGCATTGGCCGGGGTGTCGTCAGTCGCTCCCTGTTCGACCCACTTGCGGATCAGGTCGATCTCGACTGGCGAGAGCGGGGCCTTGTCCTTGGGCATCTCCGCCTTGCCATCTTTCGGAGTAATTTCCGCCAGCAGGTGGCTGGCGTCCGGCTGTCCGGGGACGATCGCCTTGTCGCCGCTCTCGCCGCCAGCGAGCAGGCGGTCGAACGAGGTCATCACGAAGCCGCCGCCCGCCTTGGCGTGCTGGTGGCATCCCTGACACTGGGCCTGGAAGATCGGGCGAATCTGCTTGTAGAAGCTGACTTTGTCAGCAGCGGCATCCTCAGCGGATGCCCAGGAAGCGAGACAGACACACGACCACAAGAGAGCGAAAACACTCGTGCGGATCATGGATAACACCTTCGGAATGAGCGAGGCGGGCTCGGCGACTCTGAATGAGAACGCCGACGGCACAAGGCGGGAGAAAAGCCGAGAGGTTGCAACCTCTGGGCTTTCAGATCTGTCACGTTATCACCGGACGCATCAGCGATCAAGCATAAAACCAGACTGCAGAGTCCCGGTGTGTGCGCCCGCAGAGAGATGAGTCGACCTAATCCGCACCGAGATCGTCGATGAAGCTGGCGTCGGGGTGGATGCGTTCGTACTCAATAGACAGCTTCTCAGAGACGATGCGTCGGACCCCGAGGGCGATCTCGGGATCTGTGCCCGGTCCACAGCGGGCCAGGAACTCTTCATCGGAAATCGGGGGGAAACGACACTCGAAGTCAAACGACTCGCGCTTCGCCAAAAAGCAGATCACGAACAAGCCCACCAGAACACACCCGATGTAAACCAAGAATGTTGTCATGGGGAATGTCTCTCTATTCAGATGAGGCCGTGGTTCTCAATACTCGACCTTCATCGCCATCGGCATGCGGCGACCGAAGCCGAAGGCCCGCGGCGAGAGCTTGACGCCGGGCGGCATTTGGCGGCGTTTGAATTCGTTGCGGTCGAGATTGCGGGCGACCCAGCGGACTTGCTCAAGGGGGAACTCCTTGGCGAGTTCGGCGATCGAGTCCTCGCGGTCGACCAGACCTTCCAGAATCGCGTCGAGGACGGGGTACGGCGGGAGGGTGTCCTGGTCGAATTGATTCGGGGCGAGTTCGGCGCTGGGGGCCTTGTCGATCGTGTTGTTCGGGATCACCTCCCGCTTCTCGACCGTCTCGTTGATGTACCGCGAGAGGGCGTACACGTCCCGCTTATACAGGTCCGACAGCACCGCGAACCCGCCGCACATGTCGCCGTAGAGCGTGCAGTACCCGACGGCCAGTTCGCTCTTGTTCCCGGTGGCCAGGGCCATCCAGCCTCGGCGGTTGCTGCGGGTCATCACGATCGCCCCCCGGATACGGGCTTGCAGATTTTGGTCGGCCAGGCCCGCAGGTTGACTCGCGAGGTCGTCGCCCACGACCGGCAGCCCTTCGTAGGCTCGGTGGGCGTCGTCGATCGGGATCAGTTGGCCGTCGACGCCGAGGGCTTTCACTAAGGCCCAGGCGTCGTCGATCGAGTGTGGGCTGCTGTAGCGGCTGGGCATGAGGAGGCCGTGGACATGCTGCGGCCCGACGGCGCGGGCGGCGATGTAGCAGGCGAGAGCGCTGTCGATCCCCCCCGAGAGGCCGAGGACGCAATCGGTGAACCCGCAGCGCCGCATGTAGTCCCTGAGACCGAGCACCAGTGCCTCCAACAACTGATGCTCGCGCGGGGGATCGCGCGGGTCGAGGACCGGGGGGAGTGCATCGAGGTCGACGATATCGAGGTCGGTGCGGAACCCGGCGGATTGGTGGCGGATCTGGCCCTGGCCGTCCATCACGAAGCTGTGGCCGTCGAAGACGATGTCGTCCTGGCCGCCGATCTGGTTGACGAAAACGAAGGGGAGGCCGGTGGCCTTCGCGTGGGCGGCGATAATGCCACGCCTGCGGGCGGGCTTGTGGCCCTCGAACGGGCTGGCCGAGAGGTTGATGAGTACGTCGGCTCCTTGGCGGGCCAGTTCACGAACGGGGTCGACGAAGTGCTCTTCCGGGATGTGGTAGAACGTTTCGGGCTGGCCCCACCAGGCGTCCTCGCAGATGTGGATGCCGAGTTTACGGCCCTGGAACTCGATCGGATGGAGTTGCTCGGGGCGTTGCGGGCGGAAATAGCGGCGCTCGTCGAACACGTCGTAGTTGGGCAGGAGGGTCTTGTGGATGCGGGCCACGATTTTTCCGTCGGCCAGCAGCGAAGCCGAATTGTGGAGCGAGCCATGCTCGCCCGCTGAGGGATGCCCGACCAGAATTGCCGCTTTTCCGACCGTTAGCCCGGCCAGTTGTTGCACCGCCGCTTCGCAGTTGCCTAGAAATCCATCACGCAACAGCAGATCCTTCGGGGGGTATCCGCTGATTGCTAACTCTGTCACAATCAGCAGTTGCGCAGCATTGTCAGATGCTCCACGGTGAGTCTGCTCAATCAGCTGGCAGTTGCCGCGAAGGTCGCCGATCGTCGGGTTGATCTGGCCGAGTGCGATTCTCATGGAACAGCCTGTGCCGCCGGAATGACTGGAAAGGGTGGCGAAATCGGACGCTGCGACCACATTGTGGGACTCGAAACCGAAAGAAAGATTTTCGAGAACCTTGACAGTCTGGCCGGGGTCGATACCTTACCTACCCGCTGGCCCCATCGTCTAGTGGCCTAGGACACAGGATTTTCAGTCCTGTTACTGGGGTTCGAATCCCCATGGGGTCATCTGAGAACGCCGCACCGATCCGTCGGTGCGGCGTTTTTCGTTTGGTATTGTCGCAATTCTCTCGATTTGGGTCGCGTTATTCCGGCCTTTACATTCCGCTTCACCCCCGCCCCCCGTGCCTGACGAAATGAACTCAACAGGGGATTTGGGAACTGGGTTTGGAAGGCGGCAGACGTGGACGGCGACAATTCCTGGCGGGAAATGTTTGAGAACTGGCCCAAGTCATTTCCGAAGGTCGGCGTGCTGATCCCCTCTTTCGGGGAGCCGGTGGCCTTTAACGACTTTCGCATCAACGAGGGAATCCTACTGGTTCAGCGTGAGCGGCCTGACACGATTGGGGCTCGCAAGCTGATGATCAGCTTCACTGCCATTCTGGCACTCAAGATCGTGGATGTGGAGCCGCTCGACCACTATGTGACGATGGGTTTCCACTCCTGACTGAGCCTATCGTCACTGCTGGAAAAGACTTCCGAAGTCTGGCCAAGCGTGTATTTTCACTGGCCAGCCATGGGTTGCCCAGAAAGCGGGCAGCCCACTTTTTGGGCACAATCCTTCTTGTAGAATTTACTGGACGAATTGAATCGGGACTGTTATCCTTTTGATGTCGCGGCTGAATTGATTCAAACAGGCTCTCTCATGGTTGAGGGGGCAGCTGCACACGATCCTAGGAAGGAGGCAGCCATGTTGGTCTTGTCCCGTAAGGCAGGCGAGCGGATCCTCATCGGTGAGGATGTGGTCATTAACATCGTGCGTATCGGGCCGAACACCGTCAAAATCGGGATCGAAGCTCCCAAGAGCGTGAACATCATCCGCGAAGAGCTGTGCGAAACAGTCGGGGCGGTGGTAGACTCCATGAGCGAAGCCCGGTCGCCGAGGTAGGCACAACAGTCGGGTGCTGCCGAGTCGTCCAGGCGGTTCTGAGCCGAATCTCAGGTTTTGTCGCAGTCCATTTGGGTGGGCTGCGTTTTTTTTGATAAGACGAGCGGCATGTAAACAGCTGCCCGCCAGACTTCCGAAGTCTGGTCGCTCACCGAAGCACCACTCTCAAGCTGCGTGATGATGTTTTCCAAGTCGGCAGGCGACATCGGGGATTTGGGCGAGACTTTCGTGACCGGAATGCCGGATTGGTGGCACTATCAGGCATGAGTCGCCTCAGGCGGACTGCTGTCTACGATGTTCAGTCCTGATTCGTGCATCATTCATCGAGATCCCCCATGCGTGTTGTCATTCTTGTCGTCGTTCTCAGAGTGGCCTTTGGCGCGATGTTACAGGCTCAGGAGGTCGCCCGCTGGTCCTTCGAGAAGTCGGACACCGTCTTGACTTCGACGCCGAGTACTCAGGTCATCTCCAAACGGGTGCCGGGAGCGAAACCCGCCTTCAGCGACGATGTCCCTGGAGCGTTCATCTATGACCCGCTCATCCGCCAGAGTCGTGCGAACACTGCCTGCGCCGTGTTTACAGGTAGCGAATCGAAGAGCGATGCCGTGCAAGCTGGGGTCGATTTCCAGACTCTGAAGCTGGCGGGCGAGAGCCTCACGATCGAAGGCTTCCTCAAGCCCGCCCCGGAAGCGGGCCTCAATGCGTGGCTGTTTGGTAAGGCCCGGACCTCCAAGGACGGCTCGGAACTAGCCCTGCAATGGCACCGGATCAACAACGCCAACACGACCTTTCACGGGGGCGAGGTCGCTGCCTCCAATACTGCCCCGCAGCGGTTCGCAGTCGGACACTACTCGTCGACCACTCGGCTCGGCGAGAACAACGCCCGCTGGCGGCATATGGCGTTCGTCTACGACGCGAAGGCGAAAACGGCCACTTGCTGGCTCGACTATCACCTGTCTCGCACCGTGCCCATCGAAACTCCATTGGAGTGGGACGACGGGCCGTTCCTGATCGGCGGACGGGGCGATCACTGGGGGATGAGCGGCCTCGTCGATGAGGTCCGCATCGTTCGCGGAGCGTTGGGGCCAGCCACCTTCCTGCGGGCCAGAGCTGATTCCATCGAGGGCGTCTCGTTCACCTCGAACCAGACCATCGCCCCTCGCGATGCCGGCTGCCTCGATGTCAAAGAGAACTTCGGAGCAGTCGGCGATGGACGGACCGACGACACGGCGGCCTTGAACACGGCGTTCGATCAACTGACCAGTCGTGTCCCGTTGGCCTACAACACGCTGCTCATTCCGCCGGGCGAGTATCTCGTGACGGGCAATCTCTGGTGTTCACGGTTTATCGACGTGAAGGGGGCCGGGCCCGACAAGACCATCATCAAGCTGAAGGACGGCACCTTCACCGATCCGGCCCAGCCACAACCCGTCCTGCGGATGAGCAGTTCGCAGGGTGCCCCCGGTTCGCACGACTGGGTCAACGGCAGCAGTATCTCGATCTACCTCGAAGGAGTGACGATCGACACCGGGAAGAACAACCCCGGAGCGAAGGCGCTGGAGTACCACTCCAACAACCTCGGTCGACTGGAGAACGTGGTGCTGCGCAGCGGCGACGGTGCGGGGGTGATGGGCCTCGATCTGACGCATCACGATGTCGGCCCGGCCCTCGTGAAGCATGTCACGATCGATGGCTTCGATGTGGGCTCGCAGATTCATTACCAGGAATACTCGATGACGTTTGAGGACCTGACGCTGCGCAATCAGCGCGTGGTCGGGATTCGGAACAAGGGAAACATCCTCGCCGTTCGCCAACTGCGGTCGGAGAACAAGGTCACTGCCATCGTGGGTGAGGGACCGAACTCGATGATCACCCTGCTCGATTCGGAACTCACCGGCGGCAGTGCGGATCAGCCCGCGATTCAGAGCGATGGCGGGTTGTACTGCCTGCGTGTGAAGACGGCGGGATACCAATCTGCCATTCAGAAGCGGGTTCTTGTGGGGCGGAAGCCTGCGGAGTGGAAGGACCAGACGATCGCTGGCCCCGATGTGGCCGAGTTCATCGGCGATCAGATGGTCACCGGGCATGGCTCGCCGCAGGGGGCGCTGAAACTGGCCATCGAAGAGACTCCCGAGCCACCCGTCCCACCGGTCAGCGAATGGGTCAGTCTGGCCCGCTTCCGGGACCAGTGCGTCGGCGATGACTGGGGGCCGGCGTTGCAGTCTGCCATCGACAGCGGGGCGCGGGTGATCTACCTGCCCAAGAACGAAATCGGCCACTTCTCGACACCCGTGCGCGTGCATGGCAAGCTCGAACGCCTGATCGGCTACGGCGGCGAACTCCATTGGAACGAGAGCGTCTGGAAGGGGAATCGCCAGCGCGACCAGACCGACTCCGTGGGAGCTCCGCCGCCTCTCCTGATCTTTGATGAACCTGACGCTCGCCGAGTGGTGGTCCTCGACCGCCTGGGCGTGGTCCATCTACAGCACGCCTCCCCGGCCACGCTCGTACTCCGTAGCAGCACGCCGAACCGCTATACGACCGGCCTCGCGGGTGGCAAGCTGTTTGGCGAGGACATCGCCGGAGTTGACTGGCATTTCGACCACCCGCAGTCGGTCTGGGTCCGGCAGTGGAATCCCGAGAGCCACGAATCTGGTCCGTGCATTTACTCCCGAGGTGCCACCCTCTGGTCGCTCGGATTCAAGACCGAATACGAAAGCCAGAAGCTGCTGGCCGAAGAGAACGCCCAGACCGAAATTCTGGGAGCCTTCATCTACCCGATTGGCAAGATCCCGCCCGATCGCCCGATCTTCGAGAATCGCAATAGCCGCCTGTCGCTGGTCTACGGAGCCAGCATCTACCAGGCGAATCACAAGGTTCACATCCGCGATACACACGGGAATAACGTCAAGGAATTCGGGGCCGAGTCGATCCACTGGGCCGGATCGCGGGCCCGGATGGACTTGTATACCTCCGAGGGACAGTAAACGCGTGAGAGGGTACACTTTCTTGAGTAGGTACCTCAACGAAACCTCGACAAGTCTACGCCTGGGGTTGCCCCGTATTCAGGCAAGATGCCTGACTTGTCAGCACCTCAACCTCCAATCGTCGAAGAAATCGCGATTGACCTGTGTGGCCCGAGATTTGCGAAGTAGACTCCCGGACAACTCTGCCCGGATATCGTCATGGTCTCTGCAATGTTCACTCCCAGTTCCACTCAAAGCCAAAGTCAAAGTCAAAGCCAAAGTCAAAGCCAAGGAACGAGCCATGTGCCCACCCGTCCCGCCAAGGCATTTGATGAGTACCTCGACGGAGAGGTCTCCAGGCACCCCTTGCTGGCCAACCGGCTCGACCAATTCACCTTCCAGAATCTGTCTGAACGGCAACACGCCGCCGAAGTCAGGCTCCGCGAAAAGGGGATCACTTTCGCCGTCTACGGTCACACGGATGGGACTGAAAAGGTCTGGCCATTCGACGTGGTCCCCCGGCCCATGTCACATGCGGAATGGTCTTGGATCGAAGCCGGACTGAAGCAACGCATCCGCGCCTTGAATCTGTTTCTCGACGACATCTATGGACCGCAACACATTCTCAATGATGGTGTCGTCCCGCGCGAACTGGTGATGACCGCGAAGACGTACCGCCCTCAGCTGCAGGGCTTCCGCCCGCCCAAGGGCGTCTGGACGCATGTGACCGGGACCGACCTGGTCCGCCACAACGATGGCAAGGTGTACGTTCTGGAAGACAATCTGCGCTGCCCATCGGGAGTGTCTTACGTCCTGGAGAATCGGGAGCTGATGAAGCGCGTGCTGCCCGAAGTCTTCCAGGGAGCAGCCATCGCCCCCGTGGAAGATTACGGCGAGAGACTGCTGACAGCTCTTCAGCAAACCGCCCCCGAGGGAGTCTCCAACCCCACAGCTGTGCTACTCACCCCCGGCGTCTACAACTCGGCGTACTTCGAGCATTGCTTCCTGGCACAGCAGATGGGGATCGAACTCGTCAGCGGGTCGGACTTGGTCGTCAGTGACGGGTACGTCTGCATGCTGACGACCCAGGGTCTACAGCGGGTTGATGTGATCTACCGGCGGATCGATGACGACTTCATCGATCCCAAGTGCTTTCGTCCCGACTCCATGCTCGGGTTGCCGGGGCTCATGGATGTCTACAAAGCCGGGCGCGTGACGCTGGCGAATGCCCCTGGGACGGGTGTGGCCGATGACAAGGCCGTGTATGCCTGGGTGCCGGAGATCATTCAGTACTATCTGAAAGAGGAGATCATCATCCCGAATGTGCCCACGTACGTCTGCTCCGATCCGAAGCAGAGGGAGTACGTGCTGGCCCACTTGCCGGAACTGGTCACCAAGCCGACCAATGAATCGGGGGGCTACGGCATTGTGATGGGGCCGAGTGCCTCGCAGGCTGAACTGGAGGATTGCCGTCAGAAGATTCTGGCCAATCCCCGGAACTTCATCTCGCAACCGTACCTGACTCTGTCGACGGTTCCGACCGTGGTGGGGGATTGTCTCTCTCCTCGTCATGTCGATCTCAGGCCGTTCATTCTGTATGGTGACGACATCTTTGTGCTGCCGGGCGGGCTGACTCGGGTGGCACTGCGGGAAGGCTCGATGGTGGTCAACTCGTCGCAGGGAGGCGGCAGCAAAGACACGTGGGTTCTGATGAACCATTGACGTGCGAGAGTGAGTCGCCGGTGGGCTCGGGTGTCCATCGCCGGATGGCAGGAACGGGTGCTCGAACAAGTTGTGAAGTCATGCTCAGTCGCGTCGCCGATGCTGTGTTTTGGGTCAATCGCTACATCGAACGGGCCGAGAACGTCGCCCGCTTCGTGGATGTCAGCCAATCGCTGTCACTGGGCGGGGTTCCACAGTGGGACGCCCTGGTCTTCGCCAGCGGAGACGAGAAACTGTTCAAAGAGCTGTATGGAGAATGCACGGCGTCGAACGTGTTGCAGTTCTTGCTGTTTGATGAGCAGAACTCGAACTCGATCCTGTCGTGCTTAATTAAAGCCCGTGAGAATGCCCGTACGATTCGAGAGGTCCTGAGCGTCTCGCTGTGGGAATCGATCAATCACTTTTACCTCCGTCTGCGGGAGTTCGCCAAGAACCCCGGACCGGTGCTGCAGAACCCGGCGACCTTCCTGGAACGAGTCAAACGCAGTAGCCACGAGATCATCGGGGTCAACGATGCCACGATGTCGCACGGCGAAGCCTTCAGCTTTGGGCGTATTGGTCGGCTGATTGAGCGGGCCGACAAGACCTCGCGCATCCTCGACGTGAAGTATTTTATTCTGTTGCCGAACGAAGCCCGCGTTGGCTCCGCACTCGATGTGCTGCAATGGTCAGCACTGCTGGAATCGACCAGTGCCCTGCACATGTACCGCAAGCGGTTTGGGCGGATCGTGCCACGTTCGGTGGCGGACTTCCTGATCCTCGATCCTCACTTTCCGCGCTCCATGCACTTTTGCGTGGCGTACACACGCAGCTCGCTCTACAAGATCACCGGCAGGCAACTTGGAAATCCGCTCGCTCCGTCCGAGAAGCTGTGCGAGGAGTTGCACCAGCGGCTCCAGCGGCTGTCGATTCACGACATCATTCAGATTGGGATGCACGAGTTCATCGACAATTTCCAGGGTAGCTTGAACGCCCTCGGGGAAGCGATTCGGCACGATTTCTTCGAGACCCGCGAGATCGAAGTGATGGAATCCGAACAGTAAGGTTTTATCGAGAAACAAGAGTCGTCTTTCGCTCCACGAAAGACCGGCCTTTCGCGGAGCGAAAGGCGACAATCGCCTTCCCCACGATAAATCACGAGACACATTTCCATGGCAATTCGCGTCGCCCTCCGGCACTCCACCCATTATCGCTATGACCGCTCCGTCAGCATGGGGCCGCAGGTGATTCGCTTGCGACCGGCTCCCCATTGCCGCACGCCGATCCTCAGCTACTCGCTCAAGGTGACACCCGAGAAGAATTTTCTGAACTGGCAGCAAGACCCCTTCGGCAACTTCCTGGCTCGTATTGTCATTCCCGAACAGACCACCGAGTTTCGGGTCGAGGTCGACCTGACGGCTGACCTGACTGTCATTAACCCCTTCGACTTCTTCGTCGAAGACTGCGCGGAGAACTTTCCCTTCGCCTATGAAGAGGCACTGAAGAAGGACCTGCAACCGTTCCTGGAGTGCGCTCCGACCGGACCTCACTTTGAAGAGTTCCTGAAGTCGGTCGACGCTCATCCCCGCCGCACGATCTTCTTCCTCGTCGATCTGAATCAGTTGCTCTGCCGCGAAATCAAATACTCCATCCGCATGGAGCCAGGGGTGCAGTCGCCCGACGAAACACTGGAGAAGCGGAGCGGGTCTTGCCGCGACTCGGCGTGGTTGCTGGTCCAACTGCTGCGACGAATTGGATTGGCCGCGAGATTCGTCTCGGGCTATCTGATTCAGCTGACTTCCGACATTCCATCGCTCGATGGCCCGAGTGGCCCGGCCCAGGACTTCACCGATCTGCATGCGTGGTGCGAGGTCTATTTGCCGGGAGCGGGCTGGGTCGGACTCGACCCCACCTCGGGTCTATTCACCGGCGAAGGTCACATCCCACTGGCCGCGACGCCCGACCCTTCGACCGCAGCTCCCATCTCCGGTCCACTCGATGACTGCGAGACAACGTTCGAGTTTGAGATGTCGGTCACGCGGGTCCACGAAGATCCGCGTGTCACCTTGCCCTACACCGATGAGCAGTGGGCCGCCATCGAAATGCTCGGACAGCAGGTCGATAAGCGGCTCGTCGCCAATGATGTTCGCCTTACGATGGGCGGCGAGCCGACCTTCGTCTCCATCGACGACATGGAGGGAGCCCAGTGGAACACAGCTGCGGTCGGAGTCGAGAAGCAAAAGCTCTCGGGCGAGCTATTGCATCGCCTTCGAAATCGCTTTGCCCCGGGTGGGTTGCTGCACTACGGACAGGGGAAATGGTATCCCGGTGAGCCGCTGCCACGCTGGGCGTATAGCTGCCTGTGGCGAGTGGACGGCGAGCCGATCTGGACCAATCCGAAGTTACTGGCCGATCCGTCGCAGGACGGGAAGGCGACCGTCGAAGAGGCGGGGGAGTTCCTCGTCGACTTGGCCGATCGACTGGGCGTCGAGGGGCGCTGGATGCGGCCCGCCTATGAGGATGTCTGGCACACTCTAGCACAGGAACGCCGACTGCCCGTGAATGTCGACCCGCGCGAATATGACATCGACTCCGACGAGGACCGCAAACGGCTGGCTCGCATTCTGGAGACCGGCCTGAGTCGTCCGGTCGGGTACGCCCTTCCACTCACAAGAGCTTGGTGGCAAGGGCGGGCGCAGTGGACGAGCGGTCCGTGGCCGTTCCGCTCGGAGCGACTGTTCCTGATTCCCGGCGATTCGCCGATCGGGCTGCGACTGCCCCAGGACTCGTTGCCCGAAGGGACCATCGAAGCCAACACGCTCTACGCAGCTGATCCGCTGGCCGATCGGCATCCCCTCCCGAACTATCACGAAATTCGGCGGCGAGCGCGGTCCCGCCTCGCTGAGGAGGTCGCCGAGACCTCGATCAAAAGCCAGAGCCGCGAGGAGAACGACAAGGGGGCCAGACTGGTGGTGGTCAGCGAGAAGCGGGATGGCCGTACGCTCGAACAAGCTGTCGCCCCACCGGCTCCGCAGGCCCCGCCGGGGATCATCAGCACCGCCCTCTGCATCGAGCCGCGCGGCGGGCGGCTGCATATCTTCATGCCGCCGATGGCCACGCTGGAAGATTTTCTCGACCTGATTGGGCTGGTGGAAACGATCGCGGAGGAACGACAGCAACCGGTCGTGATTGAGGGCTATCTGCCTCCGATTGACCATCGATTGCAGATTCTCAAGGTCACTCCCGACCCCGGCGTGATCGAAGTGAATCTCCATCCGTCGTCGAACTGGAAGGA
>JAYTCW010000093.1:0-14507 GCA_043736295.1 Planctomycetota bacterium
TTGGGGTTGAGTCAGGCCCGCCGGGAGGGCGAAGCTCCTGCTGAGCCGCGAGCTCGTGGACGCGTCCACTCGCGAGAGCGGCTCGGCAGGAGCCTCGCCCTCCCGAGGGAGGCGGACCCCAAAATCAAGCCTTGACGGGTCGCCAGGATATTCTTGGGCACGTTGCTTCCTAGCAGTTCCGGCCTCCGCTTCTCCGGGTGGCGTCTTTGCAGCAGATTGAGCAATCTCCACGCAAGCATGGGGCATCGGAGAGATTCAAGAGAACATTGACCTGGGCACCAGTCCTCTCCCCAATCGTGCGTTGAACGGAAATTCTGGCGACCCCCCGGTTGCATTCCACACGGATATCAGGTACTAATCACCCGTTCACTACTGCGGGCTTCGCTCAGGATGGGCAGGAACGGGGGACTGTCACCCCGTTCTCCCCGAGGCTTTCTCCCCGGATTCACCCTGACGAACACCTCCTGCCGGATTACTCTCAAGGATCGAAACATGGCCAAGGCCAAAGCCTCTCGCGATGCAGCTCCCGAAAAGAAGAGTGCGAACCCCGACCTCAACAATGCTCTTGGGCAGATCGAAAAGAACTTCGGCACCGGCGCGATCATGCGGCTGTCGGACCCGTCGCATGTCGCGATTGAGGGGATTTCGACGGGCTCGCTGTCGCTCGACTTGGCTCTGGGATCGAGTGGATTCCCTCGCGGACGGATCATCGAACTGTTTGGGCCCGAGTCGAGCGGAAAGACCACGTTAGCTCTGCATGTGATCGCCAGCGCTCAGAAGTTGGGCGGGATTGCAGCCTTCATCGATGCGGAACACGCTCTCGATCCAGGTTGGGCCAAGCGTCTGGGCGTCAACATTGAAGAGCTGCTGGTCAGCCAGCCGAGCCACGGGGAAGAGGCGCTGCAGATCGCCGAGATGCTGATTAAGTCAAACGCGGTCGACGTGATCGTCATCGACTCGGTCGCAGCTCTGGTCCCCAAGGCGGAACTCGATGGGGAGATCGGCGACAAACACATCGGCCTGCAAGCCCGCATGATGAGCCAGGCGATGCGCAAGCTGACCGGCGTGATTGCTAAGGCCAAGACCTGCGTGATCTTCATTAACCAGATCCGCGAGAAGATCGGAGTGATGTTCGGCAGCCCGGAGACGACTCCGGGGGGACGAGCCCTCAAGTTCTACGCCTCCGTTCGGGCCGATGTCCGCAAGATTGCCACCCTCAACGACGGCGACCAGCCGATCGGCATCCGCATGAAGGTCAAAGTTGTCAAGAACAAGGTCGCCCCGCCCTTCCGCGTGGCTGAGTTCGACATGCTTGGCAGCCGTGGCATCAGCTTGGAAGGCGATGTCCTCGATATGGCGGTTCTCGCCGGGTTCGTCAATAAGAGTGGCTCCTGGTACGTCCACGGCGACAAGAAGATCGGCCAAGGCCGCGAGAAGGCCCGCACCTACCTCGAAGAAAACCCCGCAGCTTTGGCCGAACTCAAGGGCCAGATCCTCGCCGCCCGGGCCAGTGGCGAACTCCCACCTCCACCCACGGCCAGCGCGGAGGAGTAATCCCTGTTTGGCGATCGACCGGGATGCCGTGGGGCACATGTCCTACGTGCCCATCCCCGTAGGCGATGTCGCTCAGCGACTCGCATGACGCTTGCCGAGATGACTCCGCTTGGGAGGCTGCCCCTGAATTCGAAGACATTTCGTCGAAGGAATCTCAGTCACGGAACGATAGGAGTTAGGCGAACGGCCAGACTTCGCGTACCATCAGACTTCCGAAGTCTTCGGAGACTTCGGAAGTCTGACGGGTAGGTTTCCACTGGCCGTTCGCCTTACGGAGTTGCCGCCTCGTTGGTGTCACTGGATGCCAGTAGTTCACATACCATTCCATCAATCAATCCAATCCGGGGAACCACTGAGAACCACGAAGAAGGCTGACGGCATTTCTTGGCCGTCTTCGGTTGACGCGAGTCGCGAGACGGCCTGGTATGGTCGTCATACGGGGAACAGATTTCCGACCGCTCGCCTCAGCGGGAAGAGATCAACCACTGGTCCGTCTGTGCCGCCCCCCACAACCACCGCCCGTCCGAGTGACTAGAGGCTTTCCGCATGCGCAAGACGTTCGCCAATGAATTCGTTACGATCACGTGCGACAACCGACTCAACCTGGAGCCGCTCACACAATGATCGTCACGATTGATGGCCCCGCAGGCGTCGGCAAAAGTACAGCTGCCCGCCAACTCGCCGAACGCCTGGGGTTCGATTTTCTGGATACCGGGGCGATGTATCGGGCGGTGGCGTTATGCAGCCTAGAGCAAGGAGGAGACGCTCACGATCAATCTCTTTCCGCCAAGATTGCCGCGCTGGTCAAGATTGAAGCTCTCTCCGGGCGAGTTATGTGCGATGGACGAGATGTCTCGGGCGCGATCCGGACGCCGGATGTCACTCATGCGGCGTCAATCGTCGCCCAGAACCCCGCAGTCCGAGACGCTCTCGTCCAGCAGCAGCGCGAAGTGGCCGTCGAACGCGACATCGTCAGCGAAGGCCGCGACCAAGGGACCGTGGTCTTTCCGGACGCCGAATGCAAATTTTTTCTGACAGCTGATCCTCGAGTGCGGGCGGTACGTCGCCATCGAGAACTAGAAGATTCCGGCCTCTCGATCGATATTGAAGAACTAGTTCGCCAGCAAAAGGAGCGAGACGACCGCGATGAAATGCGGGAGATTGCTCCGCTGCGACCGGCGAACGATGCGCTGATCGTCGACACGACCGACCAGTCTCCGGACGAAGTGCTGGACTATTTGGTCGAGACAGTTCATTCCCGCCTGGCTCGCTCGGAGAGTCACTGACCTGAGAGCGGTTTCATCCCTGATCATGACACAGCTTGTCTCCCCTCTCACACCGGGGGAGGGACAGGGCGCGAATGCAAAGACCATCGCCGAAACCGCTCTAGCAACCTGAAGCGTCAAGAGGGGGAGAGAGAGCGAAAGCGACTCTTCCTTGGTTTTCCTCGCTGACGCGTCGGGTTGCTGAGGGGAAATCCAGATCGCTCATACGTTTCACTCATCCGGCGGTTCTGTCGCCACTTCGTGCCACTTCATCGCCTGGTTCATCGGCTCGATTCGCAGTACGACGATGCCGTCTTGAAAGATGCGAACGGTGCCGGTCGATTCGGAGACGGCAATCGCAATCGCCTTGGTCGCCTTCGAGATCCCCGCCGCAGCCCAATGGCGGGCACCGAGCCCCTTCGAGAGCGTGATGTCTTCGGCGGCGGCATCGAGGATACGACCAGCTGCGATGACGACCCCTTCGGCAGAGATCACGAAGGCCCCGTCGATCTGGGCCAGTTCCTTCATACTCTCGCGGACGCGGGCATTGGTAATCATCCGCTCTTTCGCGGCGTAGCCTCGGAAGGGGTCGTGGACCCCCTCGTGGGACATCTCGATCACCTTGCGGTGCTGGCCGACGACAAACAGGGTGCCGACCTTGTGCCCCTCGCGCCCCTCGCGACCGATCTCGACGGCCAGATCCACGACACGGCGTAGCGTCTCCAACGGAACCTGAGTCTCTAGTCGTTGCAAGTCTCGCGTCGTCAAACGGGCCAGCCGCTCCGACAGACTGACCACGCTGATCGTGTCGATATGCTCGCGGTCAAAGGCGGTGTAGACGACGACCACCTGATCCCCGGTCGACACCAGATTGTCCGCGATCGCTTCGAGCAGGGCCTGGCTCACCTGTACCTGCCGGGTCAGCGGTTCCTGCATGAGCGGCACCAGCGTGACCTTGTCATCCAGGCACGCCTGCTGCACATCCGGCTTGTGCGAGGCCACGATCAATCGGCTGTCGCCCAATATCTCTTTCACGGCCTTCAGGTCATACGGAATATCTGCCAGCATCAGCACCGCCGACGCTCGCGACTGCTCCACGAGTGACACCGCAGCTGTCAGCAGTCCGATCAAAGTGGGGGGCAATGGGGTCCGCGCCATGTCTTCGGGGGCCAATCTAAGACAGAGTGTGAGCTGTGATTCGCAAAGTTCGAGGGGTGTGGAAGTTTACGCAGTGAGCGTGGCTCGTCAATTCGCTTGTGGAAATTGAGGCATCGTGCTGCCGGGAAACGGGAAATGACCATCCACATGATGCCTCATGGACTCGACACTTGGGTACGGGGATGCCCCGCTCATGTGCCCCCACATGCTGAATTCTGCGGTTCGCCTCACTCGGGAGGGCGAGGCTCCTGCCGAACCGCTACAGCGAGTAAACGTGTCCCCTGGCTCGCGGCTCAGCAGGAGCTTCGCCCTCCCGGCACGCCTAGGCCAGCCTCAATCCCTCACGTTGACGAGACTCAGGCCCAGCCTTGTGCCTCGCTGCGTTTCTGGTCGCGGTCCCACAGGAGTGAGACCACCTCCTGATTCGCATCAGGGAACCGCAGTGAACAGAGTTCCCGCAGGTCTACCCACCGAAACGGAGGTGTCGGGGTCAGGTCGCCTTCCGGACTTTCAATGTCACTCAGATAGAAGCTGAGGTCGACCGTGGCGTGCGGGTACTCGAACCGCTGGTGATACAACGGCTGCGTGATGCGGATGGCCAGGTTCGTCTCCTCCATGCACTCCCGCACCGCGCAGGCTGCGGCGGTCTCGTAACCGATGCACTTGCCACCGGGGAATTCGTCATAGCCCGCGAGCGGACCGGTCGGCCCACGGACACCGACGAGGTATTTCCGGTCATGCTCGACAACAGCGATGCCGACACGCACCAGCTTGGGGGGCATGGGATGCTCCTGCAGGGGGTGAAGGGCGAGTGAGGTAGAACGGGATTTATCCCGTTCGTTGACCTGCTGGAACGGAATAAATTCCGTTCTACGAAAGGCCAATCGCCATCAGCCGCTCACTCCGTCTTCCCGCCAAACGCATCGAGCGGAGGCCCGCCCATGACGTGGTAGCCGCAGTCGACGTGCAGGGTCTCGCCCGTCACCGCACTCGCCAGATCGCTGAGCAGGAACATGCCGACCTTGCCGACTTCCTCCTCGGTGATGTTGCGACGCAGAGGCGAGAACGTTTCATACAGGGTCAACATCTTCTTGAAATCGCCAACACCGCTGGCGCTGATCGTCCGCACCGGACCCGCCGACAAAGCGTTGACACGAATGCCCGACGGGCCCGTTTCGCTGGCGAGGTAGCCGACCGCACTCTCCAGCGCCGCCTTGCACAGCCCCATCAGGTTGTAACCGGGGATGACCTTCTCACCCCCCAGATAGGACAGCGTCAGGATGCTGCCGCCCGGATTCATGATCGGCTTGGCTCGCCCGGTCATGGCGACCAGCGAGTACGCACTGATGTCCATCGCCGTCTTGAATCCTTCCCGGCTGACGTTGTAGACCGGTCCGGTCAGGTCAGCAGGAGGAGCGAACGCAATCGCATGCAGCATGAAATCGATCGTGCCGAGTTCCTGCTTGATATGCGCAAATGTCTTGTCGAGGTCGGTGTCGCTCTGCACATCACACGGGATCACGAATTTGGCCCCGAGCGGATCGACCAGCTTGCGGACCTTGTTCTCGTTCTTGGTACGCGCCGGATCTTTGTCCGGCATGTGCGTAAACCCCATCACAGCCCCCTCTTTGGCGAGCTGCTGTGTGATCGCCCAGGCAATCGAATGCTCGTTCGCGATGCCGAAGATGACGCCTTTTTTGCCGTCGAAAAGCCCCATGGCGGTTCCCTCTGTGTGTGTGAAATCCGTTGGTGGACGGTGAAGCACAGAACATAGCGAAGTCCCGAGGCCCAATCAATGTGTGTGATGCCAACGCATCAACTGTGACGGATTTCAGAGCCATTCCGTGAACAAGTCATGAAAAATCTTTCAAGTGTGTGTAGACGGTGCCACCGAAGTTGACGATGCTTGCGTTGGAGGCTCGGCTGAGGGGCGGCTCCGTGTGGGTGGCCCCAACTGCGTTGCCTTCTTTTTTTTGTGGTCTGCTTTGTTATGTGCGTCCTGCTGCGTAGGGGTTGGGAACGAATGCAACTCCCCACGACGAAAACACTTTGTCGTTTCGGTAGCCCTCGCCTCGAAATTGAAGCTGGCTGATGCTCGGTCCGAATTCCGAGGCGATCTCCGGACGTGTGGGCGCGTCCATTCCATGGGACGGCAGGCGAAATCCCCAATTGACACAATAGATGCACAAATCCGCTGCCTGGACCGGGTAAGTCAAATTCGAGGACACGAAAAAGGGCGCTGGGACGATCCACGCGGTTTGTTGTAGCCCTGTCTGGGTTTTGGTGAAGTAGGCTTCCATTTGACGCACAAACTTCCGATCCGCTTGCTCCTCGACTTCGTCCATGACCAGAATCCCATGTTCTCGTTTCGCTTCGAGAAAATAGAAGAACCGCTCAAACAGGAACACATGATCCTTTCTGAGATAATCTTCGCTTGCCAAATCAGCCGCTGGCTTCTAGACATCTCGGGGAATTGCGGTGGCGAAGAGGACCGCTTCGTGGTCAATCAAGAGTCGGAATGTCCCACGAGCCATCTCGATGCAAGCTTGGCCAAATGCGGTGAACTCATCTCGATTCGGACTGCTCTTTTCCAACCCCTTCGTGAGGAACCGTCGTGAATTCTCTCGGCGTACCTCGGAGGTCATGACAGCCGACTGCTGAGCCCACTCGAAACGCCTCTTCTCAAGCAGTCGGCACCCCTTGATCTCCGATTTGTACTCGTGCAGCGGTCCGCCAAAGCACTCGCGCTCCAACCACCGTTGCATGGCTTGAGTGAACGGCCAGAGCTTTGAATCACGGATCGCCACGCCTCCGCAAACCTCATAGGGCGCAGTGCGATGGTCGTGACCACTTTCGTCCATAAACTGCAGCCCACTCATGGATGGACAGTCTTGTTCTGGATTTGCGTGTGAATGCTGAGGAAGCGACGGGATGTGTCATGCAGACTGAATTGGCCAGGGGCTGCGACCTGGCGTGTGATCGAGGGCATCATTCGTGATGCCGAAGATGACGCCTCATTTGCCGTCGAAAAGCCCCATGGCGGTTCCCTCTCTGTGTGTGTGAAATCCGTTGGTGGACGGTGAAGCACAGAACATACCGAAGTCCTGAGGCCCAATCAATGTGTGAGACGTGTCCACATTACTGACAACAAGATTCCTGGCCCCTTCATGGCTGAGTCCTTGAAATTCATTCAGAGGATGCCAACAGCGCCGCCGGAGTTCATGACACTTTCGCGGGAGGCTCGCCTCTGCCTCACATCCGAACACGAGCTGCATGCGTCCTGTTCATGGATATCGTTTTGAGAGGACTCGCTTTTGTCGCGATCGGGCTATTGATTTTCTACTCGGTGTTATAGCTTGAATGCCGAGGAATTCGATGTGAGGGGGACTGACCCGTCTGCTATGAATTGCGCCCTCAGACTGGTCATTCGTGGCGTAGATCAGGCAGTGCAGTCTGACTTTTCTACCCAACTGTTTCGCATTTCTGATCCCCGTGAGTGGCGGTGGTGAGTGCCCAGTTGCCAAGGTGCAGAGACAGCAACGGAGAGTGGATCACGCGAAGAGTGCAGACGGCCCACCTTCGCGAGCTTCTCGCCTTCGCGTGAATCTATCATCCATTCTGCCTGCCTCTTCCTCGGCGACTTGGCGTTCCATTGCTCCGACTTGTGGTGACGGGTCAAGCAGGACAAAGAGTGCCACACTCCCGTTGGGAATCCCCCCATGACCAGCCCCCTCCACGGCAGACGCCTTGGCTTCACAAAGACAGAACTCCTTGTCGTCTTGGCGATCGTGGGCCTGTTGATCGCGATGTTATTGCCTGCCGTCTACCATGCCCGCGAATCCGCTAGACGATCCCAAAGCCGTAACAACCTCAAGAATTTCGCCCTGGCCATTCATAACTACGTAGACACCTACCAAGTCCTCTGCCCCGGCGGAGTGTTCGATGGTGAGGGACGCGGTTGCAACGACTGGACCTCATCGATAAATCCGTATTTAGAGGCGAGTTCTTGGTACAACTGCGCACAGCCCGGACAACGCACCTGGGATGATCCAGAGCAGTTCGGATACTTCATACTGTTGTCGGATCACTGTGAATTGCTCTACACCACAAACCCCACGTTGGGACCATTGAAGCAAGCCGACGGATTAGCACTCAGCACCTATTCCGCCAATGCCTGGCTGCTCCACCGAAACAGTTCTGTCTCTCCGAACGATGATCGGATCCAGCGGTACGGAGCTTCTCAAATCTTGCTGATCGCCGATGCTCATGGAGATTTCGCCCCCATCGGCTATCCGACCAATTGGCGAGATGTCACGACCGGCCATCGGCAGCCTCAGGGCTTCGGGTGTCCAGCGCGGGAGATCACTCAAGCTGCGCTGCTCGATGGTGCTGTGCGAGAAGTCAGTCTCCACACCGATTCCACCCTTTGGATGCGATTGGCTGGCCCCTCAGAGATACGGCCCGAGGCCGAGAAGATGACCCGATTGTGGGAGCCGTATCGATACCCGCATCCGTCATTCGTCAAGCGAGAATTTGTTGCCAAAAGATCAGATCGATAGTGTCCTCATCAGGACCGAGTTGCCTTTGCCCGTCTTCCGAAATTCCGAGACGGCGACCCTTCACGCGCAGCACTCTTTGTGGTCAAATCGATGCTGTGAATGACGTGCGACTCCCACGGGAATCGATTGTCAAAAAACCTTCGGCGATGGACCGCGATTGATCCAACTCCTCTGCGTGCCGCGATTCTTCGGCGCGTTGACCACATGCTCCCCTCCCCCGGGAACAAAGGATTTCTACATGATTCAGTACACATGCGACCAATGTGGGCGCGTGATTGGGGCCCAACGATACTCAGTCAATATCGCGATTCGGCTCCATCAGACGGAAGATTCGTTGACCCAGGCGGACCTTGATCAAGACCATCTGCAAAGCATCGCGGAGGAAATCTCCTTGATGGATACGACCTCGGAGTTCCAGTTGCCAGAGCCAACGCTGAAGTCGATCAAGCTCGATCTGTGCGTGACCTGTACCCGGCGATTTGAGAAGGATCCTCTGGGACGCGAGACTCGCAAACGGTTCAACATCAGCCCCAACTGAGTGTGGCAGTAGAATGGCCCGCTGAGATGACCGCACTCCCCCGAACTGCCCTACCCCGAGTGCGCCGTCGCTGGCCGACAGCTGCGTTTGTACTGGGAATGATCGGCGCTGGGTTGCTCGTCTGGCGGATGGCCACTGCTCGGGCGGTCGAATCTCTGCCGCCAGCCGGGGTGCCGATTCGCGTGACCCGTGCGGTGGATGGCGACACGTTACTGCTCGTTGGCGGCTACCGCATTCGGCTGCTGGGTGTGAATACTCCCGAAACAAAACATCCGGATCGCCCCGCTGAACCGTTCGGCCCCGAGGCCTCAGCGTTCACGCAGTCGCATGTCGACCAGCGCACGATTACGCTGGAGTTTGATCGAGAACGCCTCGACAACTATCGGCGTGTGCTGGCCTATGTGTATCTCGAAGATGGCACGTTACTGAACCAGCGGCTCATCGCGGAGGGGTTCAGCCCGGCGGTGGTCAGCTTCCCCATACGAAGTGACCGCAAGCGCCTCTTTGAGGAAAACGAGCGGGCCGCTCAGCAGAAACAGCGAGGAATCTGGACCCTGCCCGAGTGGCAAGCTCGACTCGCACAGCAGCGCGAACGCGAGGCCCGCCAGCAGCGTTAATCGCGTCTCATGTCCAGCATCCGCCGAGCCGCCTCATCCGCAGCTTGCTTGGCCATGTACTGCTCTTCAGTCGCCACTGGCATCGATTGGGCAGCGGTCAGAGCGCGTTCGGCTGCTGACTTGTCGATCTCGTTCACGGGGATCGCGCGGTTCGTCAGCAGAGTGACGATCGACCCCTTGACCTGCAAGAAGCCACCATCAATGAAGAACCGGGTCGAGGTGCCGCCCGACTCAAACTTCAGCTCGCCCCGCCCTAGACGACCCACCACTGGGGCCCGCCCTGGCATCAGACCCATCGAGCCATCAAACAACGGCAACTGGACCGAACGCACGTTCTGGTCGAGCAGCGTTGTTTCGGGAGTGACAAGGACAAGGCGGAGTTCGGTGGCGGCGATCATGGGACGGGGAACCTGCTGGTCAACGAGGGTGGTTTCGGTCAATACACATCAGCTAGGAAGCGGCCCATGGGACGGATGACCCATGATTCGTTTTCCAGTGTGACGGTAATCGACTCTCCGAACGAATAAGTCTGTCGCTGGGAGTAGGACGCTGTGGCCGGGTCGGGATGTGAGTATACCTCAATCTGGGCGGCTGCTACATCGACAACCCAGCAGTTCTCGATTCCGGCTTCCGCGTAGACGGCAACTTTGGATCGGTCGAAGTCGGGGGCCTCTCCCAGAACCTCAACGACCAACCGCACTTCTGAGCCGCTCGGGTGGCGATGCGCGAGGTTTTCGCCGCTGTACACCATCACGTGAGGTTCGGGTTCACTCGTTTCGGTCGTGAGGGCCGACTGAATCCGGACGCGGAATTTGTCGGGACAGGTCTTCAGGAACGCCTCGCCCAACTGTTGGACGGCGCACGCTCGCGGCGGCGTCAACACGTCCTTGCGAACGACAAACCCATCGACCAGTTCGGCCCGCTCGCCGTAAGCCAGAACTCCCGACTCCGCCAGAACGTGGTACTGCTCCACCGTAAATCGGTACAACTCTCCGATCTCGTGGGATTCGAGAGGAGCCGGAACAATCACGGGGAGTGTGGCCGTGGCAATCACGAGCTGCTCAATCTTTCGGGGGGAAGAAGACGCTGGCAAGTGAACCGACCGCACAACTCACCCTTCAGGTGGAGTTCTCGGGTGTCCGTTCCCTTCAAGACAAGCTGCTGCTGGAATTGCCCCGTCACCTCGTCCGGATCGCTGAACACCTCCAGCTGTCGCTGCGGCAGATTGACGATCCAGTATTCATCAACTCCGGCACGGCAATATTCGCTCGCTTTGAGGCGGTCTCGCGCGACCGAAGAATCCGCGATCTCGACGATCAAGCCAGCGTCCGCAGCCACCGGATGCCTGTTCAAATACATCGTATGCGGCCCTCGCACCACAGCCAGATCCGGCTCCAGGGAGCTTCGCCCCGCAATGACCGCAGCTTGGTAGCGGATCACCCATCCTCGGGGGAGCAATCCCAATAATTCGTCGGCCACCAAATGAATGGCCACGTCATGGAGTGAGTTTCGTGTCATTTTATGGACGATCACCCCCTGGATGAGTTCGACCTCAGCCTCGTCAAAGATCCCCAGTTCGCACATCTGTAAAAACTGAGACGGCGTCCAGCGGTTCAGCGGTCGACCATCCATCTCGGGACAGTTCAGCCAAGCGGTGCTGGTCGCGTCTTGAGGTTCAACAATGAGTTCCAGCAAAGTGGGAGACATCGGACTCGCGCTCCTCCACAACAGAACCATTCGAGCAGCCCGGAGTCGAACCGGGATGTACGAGTGTTATGTTGACACCGAAAATTCAGGAGAGGGATTGATCGCCTTTCGACCGCAGATGAAAGCCGTTGAAGGGCTCTCAAAAACACCAAATCCATTCTAACAGTGATGGATAGATGTGGCGACATCTCCTCAATTGCCCAGAGCAGTAAATCCTCGTTTTGTGATTGCCGCAGCACTGATGCAGTTTTCAAAAAGGAACCATGCGCCATTCTGCTGGGGCCTGCGACAATGCCAACTCGGCAATCAAATGCTCACATGCAGCAAACGACCACGAACTTCAGCTTGAGAATTATCGTTAAGGCTTCCACTGCAGATGATCACCTCGGTTGGATTTGTGAGGGCAATGCAACAGAAAGCCCCTCGGTCCTCGTGGATACTGACAGACAAGAGACGCTTCCGATTCTCATCCTGCCAATGACTCAGGATTTCATATAGGTCACGCATCGACGCGGCTTCAAAGAACAGCAAGTTTCGCTTGTTGTCTTCTAGCATATGACACGCTCCCATCCGAGATGACCGGTTTCGGTTCCGATGCACGCCCGCTTCTGATCTCAGCCCTGAGCCATCTTCTTGGCTTGCTCTTCTGCTTCTTCGATCACCCCGACGTAGGTGAAGGCACCTTCCGGGAGATGGTCCCACTTTCCATCGCAGAGTTCTTCGAAGCTGCGAATGGTGTCGGCCATGGAGGTAATCTTCCCCTTCTTGCCGGTGAAGGCTTCGGCCACGAGGAACGGCTGGGAGAGGAACCGCTCGATGCGGCGGGCGCGATGCACGACGAGCTTGTCGGCCTCAGCCAGTTCGTCGATGCCGAGGATCGCGATGATGTCCTGGAGTTCGCGATACCGCTGGAGCGTCTGCTGCACGCGGCGGGCGACGGCGTAGTGGCGATCGCCGACGATCTGCGGGTCGAGGATTCGGCTGGACGAAGCCAGCGGATCGATCGCGGGGAACAGACCCTTTTCCGCGATCTTACGCTCCAGATAAATGAACGCGTCGAGATGGCTGAACGCCGTCGCCGGGGCGGGGTCGGTCGGGTCGTCAGCGGGCACGTACACGGCTTGCACCGACGTGATCGCTCCACGCTTCGTCGAGGTGATGCGTTCTTGAAGCTGACCGAGTTCGTTGGCCAGTGTCGGCTGGTAACCCACGGCGGAGGGCATCCGTCCCAGAAGGGCGGACACTTCCGAACCGGCCTGGGAGAAGCGGAAGATGTTGTCGACGAACAGCAGCGTGTCAGCCCCGGTCGTGTCGCGGAACCACTCGGCCATCGTGAGTGCGGTCAATGCAACGCGGAGACGGGCACCGGGTGGTTCGTTCATCTGGCCGAACACCATGCCGGTCTGCTCGATGACCTTGCGACCGGTCGAACCGATGTCGGCTTCCTGCATTTCCAGCCACAAGTCGTTCCCTTCGCGGGTTCGTTCCCCGACCCCGGCGAAGACCGAGTAGCCGCCGTGAGCTGCGGCGATACGGGCGATGAGTTCGGTCAGGATGACGGTCTTACCGAGACCAGCTCCCCCGAACAGACCAGCCTTGCCCCCACGGACGAACGGGGTCAGCAGGTCGATGACCTTGATCCCGGTTTCGAAGACTTCCGTCTTCGAGGAAAGGTCTTCCAGCCGCGGCGGTTGACGGTGGATGGGCCACTTTTCCTGGGTCGTCACATCTCCGCGACCATCGATCGGATTGCCGAGGACGTTGAACACGCGGCCCAGTGTTTCTTTGCCGACCGGGACCGACAGCGGAGCGCCGGTGTTGACGACCTCCATGCTGCGGACCATACCGTCGGTCGTGCCGAGGGCGATGCAGCGGACGCGACCACCACCGAGGTGCTGCTGCACCTCGCCGGTGACGTTGATGTCGATTCCCTTGACCTTCGCCTTCACGGTGACGGCGTTGTAGATGTCCGGCAATTGATCTTCGGCGAACTCCACGTCAAACGTCGAGCCGATGATCTGGGTGATGCGACCAAGTGCGCTGGCAGTGCTGGCAACCATCTTTAAGCCTCTGTTGAGGGGGAAGCTATCAGCCATCAGCCATCAGCAGTCAGCCAGAATCTGGCGATTGACGATAGCGGGACGGTGATGACTCCTGTGTGTTTGACGTTCGTGTCCGGTGATGTTCTGGCTGAATGCTGACGGCTGATCGCTGAATGCTATTCCAGCGCCGCTGCTCCGCCGATGATCTCGCTGAGTTCGGACGTGATTTGCGATTGCCGAGCGCGGTTGTACGCAGTCGAGATCGCCTTGATCATGTCCTGGGCGTTCTCGTGGGCCGCCTTCATCGCGACGCGGCGGGCGATCTGCTCGCTGACAGCTGCGTCGAGGAAGCACTTGAAGAACCGGGCCTTGAAGGCGGCGGGCACGATCTCTTCGAGGATCTGGTTCGCGTTCGGGAGGAACTCGTACTCGATCCCGCTGCCCTTGCCAGCTGTGCCACTCGTGGCTGCTGCCGCCAAATCACCGATCGGGAGAATCGTCTCGACAACTGGCGACTGCTTGGCAGCGGATTCGAACTTCTGGTAGACGATGTCGAGGCGGTGCAGACGCCCGGCGATGAAGTCGGCCACGAACCGCGAGGCGATGGCGTTGACGGCGTCAAAGCCCGGCTTGTCTTCGAACTCGGTGTAGGCGGCGTCGACGGGAATCTTCTCGTACTTCATCAGCGACAGGCCGCGCTTGCCGGAAACTTCCAACCGCACGTTCTTTCCCGCAGCCTTCATCTCGCGAAGACGAGCCATCCCCTTCCGCAGAATCCCGCCGTTGAAGCCGCCGCACAAGCCGCGATTCGAGGTCAGGATCAGCAGCGCGACATTCTGCTCTTCCGCTGGCTTCTGCAGCAGCGGATGTGAGAACGCCAAGTTGGCACCGGCTAGGTCGGCCACGATCTCGTTGATCTTCTTCGTGTACGCAGCCGCCTCGGTGGCCCGGTCCATCGCTTTCTTGAACCGCGCGGTGGCGATGAGTTCCATCGTCCGCGTGATCTTCGCGATGTTTCGGACCGCCTTGCGGCGTTTCACGAGTTGTCGAGAGTTGGCCATGTTTGT
>JAYTCW010000094.1:0-13506 GCA_043736295.1 Planctomycetota bacterium
TCTGCAGAGTCTCCCGGCCACAGCCGATCGGCGGCCCACCCTCATGAAGATCGCCGAAGTCCAAGCGGCCCAGGATCACTGGCCCGAGATGTTTGAGACTCTCGCTGATCTCGCCAAGATCGACAAGGATGGTCAAATGCTGGCCCAGTCGGCCTCCGCGAATGCCGATCGGGCGATCACGAAGAAGCAATGGGCCACCGCACAGAAGTTGCTGGAACGAGTCGTGGCCCTGGGAGAAACTAACCCCCGTTACGTGACGGCCCTATCGGATCTCGGAACCGTCCTGGCGGAGCAACAACAATACGCCTTGGCGGCGGAGTCCTACCGCAAACTGCTGAGTTCGAATACGACCGATGCCGTGGTGCTGTCGACCTCGTCCTTCAATCTGGGGTACTGCCTGGAACAGGACGCCCAGGGTGACCCGACCAAGCTCGCCGCCGCTGCTGCTGCTCTCTCGCAGGGGGCCCATCAATTCGCCATCCGGAATGAGAAGAAACTCCCCGATGCGATTGAGCAGAAGGTCGCCGTCCAGGCCAGCCAGTGCGCCCGCCGTGCCGCCTCGATCTACGTCAAACTCAAGCAGATGGACGATGCCGACAAGCTCTGGCAGCTGACTTACGATCAGATTGAGAAGCTGCAGCCCGCCGACCAAGTGCAAGAGCGAGCAGATGCCTTGCTCTACGAATGGGCCGGTAGCCATTTCAATTCGGGAAACCCCGCCCGGGCGGATGAACTGTTTACGCAGCTCTATCAAACCTATCCGACCAGTGAGTATGCCGACGATGCCCGGCTGTACGTGGCTCAGGGGCATGACCAGGCCGCGCGGGTTCCCGAGGCGCGCCAGCTGTATCAATCATTCGAAACCGATGCCCAAGCGGCCCCCGCGACCAAGCAGGATGCACTCGTCAGTTGGATGAACCTAGAGGCCCGTGTCGAGAACTGGGCCGAGAGCCAGCGGATTGCCCAGAAGATTGTCAAAGACTTCGGCACCAGCCCGGTCGCCTTTGACGCGCGCTTCCGCGTGGGCGAGTCGCAGGTCCAACGGGGCGATTACGCCAACGCTTCGCAGACGTTGACCGCTCTCCGGAGTGATCCCGCCTTGCCCGCTGTCGCGTGGAAACCCCAGCTGGAATTGCTGTGGGCCGAGTCGCAGATCGGTCTGAAGGACTATGCGGCGGTGCGAACGTCCTTGGAGGCGTTTCTGGCGAGTACGCCCACACCGTTGCTGGCTGATCAAGCTCACGAGATCCTGGGGCGGGCTGACCTGCGCGAGGCCCGTTTCGAAGAGGCCCGGATGCACCTTGAGATCGTCACGAACTCTCCGGCCAGCACCAAGAGCGTACTGGCCGCCAAGGCCCAGTTGGCGATTGCGGATTCGTACCTGACCGAGAAGACATACGACAAGGCGATCCCGGCCTATAACAAGGTCTATGTGAACTACCCCCTGCCCGAGTTCCAGGCGCCCGCCCTGTTGCAGATGGCAGCGTGTGACATGGCCACGAAGCAGTGGGCCGACGCGAAGTCGACACTCGACACGCTGATCAAGGAGTTTCCGCAATCTCTCGAGGCTCAGACCGCTGCCCAGGATTTGATCGTGGTCCAGAAGCACCTGCCCGCCAGCGGAACGCCTTGAGCGTCTGAGAAAACCCGGTGTCTGCGTGTCTGCGTCCGAATTGTCGAGGATTTCTCCGTAGTCGCTGGTTCGGCTCTCGACTCAGGAGCGACATCCTCGAATCGTGGTCGGGCCGTCGTGTACGAGCGGTTTTCGACCGCTGGTGTCGAGCCAGCGATTTCGGAGAAATCGCCGACAATGGAACCGATCAACTGGTCCAGTCGCCACCGACAATTGAGACGCATATATGACAATTGAGACGCATATATGATGTCTGCTGTTCGCTAGAGCAGTCGGTCTTACGAGACTGGACTGTTCGCCGCTAGAATGCACGCTCGGAACGGAACTCTACGCCAGACGTTCAGTCAGGACACGGAATGAAACCCTCAGCAGCACCACAGCCCTCCCTGCACTCGGACAGTCGCCAGAACCGATTTGTGTGGCTGAGGCAGGTTCTTGCAATTGCCTGCCTTGCTGGGGGATTGCTCTGCGTCAATGGACAGCTCCCGGCTCAGAACCCCGCCGTGGAACCTGTTCCCGTCGAAGCCAGCGAGGCTCCACCTGCGACCTCAGCGGCATCTCCGGCCAAGGCGAAGGATGAACGGGTCGGAAAGATCTCGACCAACATCATCGACATGATTGATTCACTGGGGATCTGGAACATCCCCTTCGCCATCGCCTCGATTATCTTCTTGTGGTTCACGGTCGACCGCTTGGTTGTGCTGCGCCGTGGTCGAGTGATCCCCCGACCGTTCGTGCAGCGGTTCCTACGGCTGCTCGAAGCAGGCGAATTGGAGCAGGACGAAGCGCTCCAGGTCTGCCTCGAAAATCACAGCCCGGTCGCCAGCGTCTTCGCGCATGCGGTCCGCAAGTGGGGCAAATCCGCTGTCGAAGTCGAACAGGCAATCATTGATGGCGGCGAGCGGCAGGTCACGGACCTGCGGCGAAACCTTCGCGTGCTCATGGGCGTACATACGATCACGCCGATGCTGGGTCTGCTGGGCACCGTGTTCGGGATGCTCGAATCTTTTTCCTTGATCTCCACAGCTGGAGCCATGGGCAAGACCGATCAGCTGGCAGCTGGGATCGCTCTGGCTCTGGTGACGACGGTGGCAGGGCTCTTGATCTCGATCCCCGCGCTGACCATGTATATCTACTTTTGTGGACGGATCGACACTTTGGTGGCCGAGATCGACGACCTGTCCCAGCGTGTCGTTCACTGCATCTCCGCCGAGGGACTCGTCGCCCGCCTGAGCCAGGCCAAGAAGACCGTCCCGATCGCTCCAGAAGCGGCAACTACTCGCAAGCGGTAACAGGCCAGTCCGTCCAACAGCGAGCGGGCAGACATCAGTCCCCCGTGCCAAAGCGACGCTGTCTCGCAGAACGAGGTCGGATCGACTCACAGCGATCGGCAGCACGGCGGACTCACATCTGCCGCTCGCTGTTTCCTTCGCCAGACGCACGGTAATCTCAATGTGACCCGGAACTTCCCCCTCGCGTAAAGGCTTTCCATGCCGACTCCCGCTCAACCGACCCGCCGCGATTATCTAGCCACGCTGGCCGCCACGACTCTAGCGGGCGCAGTTGCATGCACTGCCTCGCCGATTCTCGCCGCGGAGTCCGCAGCCCCGGTGGTGAAGCATGGCCGAATCAAGCAGTCGCTGGTCAACTGGTGCTACGCCTCGCACTTCAAGACCTTCGACGAGTATTGCCAGATCGCCGTCAAGCTCGGCTGTCAGAGTATCGAGCTGTGCGGACCGGAGAACTGGCCGACGCTCAAGCAGCACGGACTGACTTGTGCGATTGCCGGGAGTCACGGCTTCAAGGTTGGGTTCAATAACCCAGACGAGTGGGATGAATGTCTCAAGGTGCTGAACGAGCGGATCGACCAGTGCGCCGAGTTCGGGGTCAAGAGCCTGATCACGTTCACCGGGATGGCGAATGGCAAGTCTAAGGAGGAGGGGCAGAAGAACTGTGTCGAGGGGCTGAAGAACATCGTCGGCCACGCCGAGCAGAAGGGGGTCACGCTGTGCCTGGAAATGCTCAACACGCGCGATGACTCGCACCCCATGAAGGGGCACCCCGGCTACCAGGGGGACGACATCGACTGGTGCATCGACATCTGTAAAGAAGTCGGCTCCGACCACCTCAAGGTTTTATTCGACATCTACCATGTGCAGATCATGCACGGCGACGTGATCCGCCGCATCCACAAGTCCAAAGACTACCTCGGCCACATCCACACCGCCGGAAACCCGGGTCGCGGCGAACTCGATACCAAGCAGGAAATCTACTACCCCGCCGTCATGCAAGCTCTGCTCGAAGTCGGCTACCAGGGCTACGTCGGCCAAGAGTTTATCCCCACCCGCGATGCGTGGGAGGGGTTGAAAGAGGCCGTCGCACTGTGTGACGTATAGGCGAGCGGCCAAACATCTCTTTCCCGTCAGACTTCCGAAGTCTCGGAAGACTTCGAAAGTCTTTTACTACACGAAGTCTGGCCGCTCACCGAATGGCCAAACGGGGAAGCAGAGCTGAGGGGAAAGGCATCACCCAGCCGGAGCTTGGTGACGCGGTGTTGGTGAGCTAATCGTTGGCCCGGCCCATGTAGCTCTTGGTCTCGACATCGATCTTGACCTTGTCGCCGATGTTGATGAACGACGGCACCTGCACCTCGGCCCCGGTTTCCGTCGTCGCGGGCTTAGTGACGTTGGTGGCCGTGTTGCCGCGGACGGCGGTATCGGTATTGGTGATCGTCAGGATCACCTGCTTCGGCGGCGTCACCCCGATGAGTTTGTCATTCCAAAACACGAGGGCGCACGGGGTGTTTTCCTTGATGTACGCCATCTGGTCTTCGCACACATCTTTGGCGAGTTCGACCTGCTCGAAGCTCTCGTTGTCCATAAAGATGTAGTTCGTGCCGTCACAGTAGGAGAAGCTCCCCTCGCCCGACCGGATGTCAGCTGCCTCCAGGCTTTCGCCGCTGCGGTAGGTGACTTCGAGATACCGCCCCGACAGCAGATTCCGCATGCGGGTCTTGTAGAGGGCCTGGCCCTTGCCGGGTTTGACGAACTCGCAAGCCGTCATTTCGAACGGTTGGTTCTCAATGACAACTTTGACGCCTTTGCGGAAATCGCCAGCATTGACCTGGGCCATGGAATCTTCTCGGCATGTGAGGAACTAGCCGCCGGAGCGACTTCGAATCGGGCAGGATAATGCAGGCTGGACGATTTGTCACCTCGACACGCAAGCAGAAAGCCCATGGGTTGCAACCCATGGGCTTTTCATCAGCGAGATGACGCGTGTCCGGCACTCTGTTCTTTCGCCATCCGTCCGCGTCCTCTACCATCCGTCTGCCAAAGGCTCGCGAGCTTGGCTCCGTAACCAGTGTCCGTGCCTCCGTGCTTCGAAGGCAGCTGGGGTGTGGATCGGCTCAGAAATCGTAGATGCAGGAAATTCATGGCCAGTCAGGAACGAACCGCGCGGATGGAGAAGATCGTCGCCTTGTGCAAGCGGCGAGGGTTCATCTTTCAGAGTTCCGAAATCTACGGCGGTCAGAATGGGTTCTGGGACTACGGCCCGCTAGGTGTCGAGCTGAAGCGGAACGTGCGGCAAGCGTGGTGGCAAGATATGGTCGTCGCCAACGACCCGATGCTGCCTGACGCCGCAGCCCCGTGCGGGTTCAATATCGTGGGGATCGAGACCTCGATCATCATGCACCCCCAGGTGTGGAAGGTCTCAGGGCACTATGACCTGTTCGCCGACAAGATGGTCGACTGCCGCGAGGCCAAGGGGCGGTATCGCCTCGACCATATGAAGGGGCGCTGGATCACGGGAGCATTGGCGCAGAAGGCCGCACCCGAAGGTTCCGCACCTGCTCCAGCGGCAGCAGTGGAAGACTGGTACGTCACGACAATGGCCGATGGCCCGGAAGCCGGTGATGCTCTCGTCAAGCGGGCCTGCAAGCTGTTCGGGGTGAAGAGTAACGAGACGCACAAGCTCGGTTGGAAGTCGGAGATGAGTACGCTGACTTCGGTTCCGATCGGCAAGTACGACCATGTGATTGGACCCGATGCGACCGGTCCTGGGACGCTCACCGAGCCTCGCGATTTCAACCTAATGATGGAGACGAACACTGGGGCGCTGCAGTCCGCCGAGAACAAAGCCTTCCTGCGCCCCGAGACGGCCCAGGGGATGTTCGTCAACTTCAAGAACGTCCTCGACTCGTCGCGGGTCCGCATTCCATTCGGCATCGCCCAGATCGGCAAGAGCTTCCGTAACGAGATCACGCCGCGTAACTTCACCTTCCGCTCGCGCGAGTTCGAGCAGATGGAGATGGAGTTCTTCTGCCACCCCGCCGAGTCGTTCAAGTGGTACGCCTATTGGCGAGATCGCCGGATGAACTGGTACGCCTCTCTCGGAGTCAAGAGCGAGAATCTTCTTCTTCGCGAACACGACAAGTCGGAACTGGCCCACTACTCGGTCGGGACAGCTGACATCGAGTATGCCTTCCCGTTCCTGGATGAGGGCGAGTACGGCGAACTCGAAGGGGTCGCCCATCGCGGCGATTTCGACCTGCGCTCGCATTCCGAAGGGAAGCTCGACAAGAACCTCAACGTCGAACTCGGCCCCGATGGGCAGCCGAAGTATCGCGGGTCCGGCAAGGATTTGTCGTACTTCGACGATCAGACTCGTGAGCGGTTTGTGCCGCATGTCATCGAACCGGCAGCGGGGTGCGACCGCACGACGCTGGCCTTCCTGTGCGAGGCGTACTACGAAGACCAAGCCCCCGATGACAAGGGCGAGATGCAAACGCGAGTCGTGCTGAAGCTGCACCCGCGACTGGCCCCGGTCAAGGTGGCGATCTTTCCGCTGATCAAGAAGGATGGCCATCCGGAGAAGGCGCTCGAGATCTACAAAGCCTTCAAAGACGCCGGGATCAACGCCCAGTACGATGCCCAGGCGGCCATCGGCAAGCGCTACCGCCGCATGGACGAAATCGGCACCCCGTGGTGCATCACCGTCGACGGCCAGACGATGACGGACGGGACCGTGACGCTCCGGGATCGCGATACATTGGAGCAGGTCCGGGTCCAGGCCAGCGAGGTGGTCGACATGATCGCCAAGCGGCTGCGGGTGTAGGCAGCGTCCGTGGACCAGCCGTCGGGTCACAACAGACCTCCGAAGTCTTCCGAGACTTCGGAGGTCTGACGTTTCGTGGGCAACTGGCCACTCGCTCTACGCCACTCGCAACTGGCGTGACTCCTTCGACCAGTTGATCCAGTCCTGCACCTCGGCCAGGTCCGGAGCATTGGCGGAACGCAGCATGCGCTGGCCCTCGCGGCTCTCGGAGAGAGGCCCGACGACCGCCAGCAGGCGATCGGGCAAGTAGCCCCGCATCTGCTCGGGGGTCGTGATGTCGCAGGCCACCAGCAGTTGAGCGTCGTGTCCGCGGAGGCCGGGAACTTGGCACATGAGTGAGGATTGGGCCTGCCACGTTTGCAGAGTTTCGGCACTCAGCTTCGAGTCGCTGAGCTTGTCAGCGATCCACTGGGCGGGTCGGTGGAGGAAATCGCTGACGGTCAGAATCCCGATCTTGGCGAGCCGTTCCGCCATCTTGGGGCCGATCGACGGAGCATCGACGACGGGGCTGTCGGTCTCCAAATAGAACCGGGTGCTGCCCTCGCTGTCATAGCTCTTCGAGACGAGCGAAAGTGCTTCGCTGGATCGTTCCGCGCGGGGCCTCCGACGCGAAGTGCGGTCGCCACGATCGGTCAGTTCGCGTTCCTCGCGGTCACGTTCGGACCACTCGCGCGGCTCGCGATCGTGTGACCACTGATCCCAGTCGCCCGCTTCCAGATCGTGTAACCGGCGTGGTTTCCATCCGGCCCACTGACTCGCTGCGCGGAACGTCATCGCTCGGCGGCCATTGCGAATCCAATTTCGCAGCTTGTCTGTATCGGGCGAGTCAGTTCGTTCGGCCATCCACGGCTGCCACAACTCGGAACTCCGCTGTTGAGCGCGCTCGATTCGCCGACTCAGAGCCTCGGCATCCTCTGCTCCCAACTCCACCGGGTTCTGAATCCCGATGGCAGCCAGCAACTGAGCCTCGGGTCCGGTAAGGTCCGGAACACTCGACAACAGCCGAGCCTCGGCCTGCCACAGCCGCAGCTGAGCTGGCGAGATTTGCAGAGCTTCCAGTTCTGATCCGAGCGTATTGACATCGAGCAGAATCAGCTCGCCCAGATTGCTGACACCCAGCGTTGCCAGCCGCCCGATCATCTGTGTTCCGAGTGATGGCAACAGTCCGATCGAGCTGTCGACCCGCAGCCAGTACGGCCCCTCGGGTTGGACGCGAACGCGGAGTGCCGCATCGGTATCAACCGTATTCTCGACGACGCGGGGCAGCGGCGAGACAATTGTCTCGGTGGAGTGGACGGTGTTATGGATCAGCGGTTGCGAGTATTCGAAATTCACGGGAGTGGCCGAGGCGTCATCGAGTGTCGCCTTTCGCTCCGCGAAAGGGCGTTCTTTCGTGGAGCGAAAGACGACATTCTCCGTGCCGGTCTCAATCGCCACGACTTCAACGGTCGACCGCACGGGTGAGGCCGCGCGGGCCGGGATTGGACGAGCTGCCTTGCGTACTCCACCGCTCAGCGTCCGGACCGTCAGTCCATGTTCGTCGAACAAATCCGACAGATGCTCCTGACAGGTCAGGAACACGATCTGCTGTCCGGCAGCTGCGACCTCGCGGAGCACATCAACCGCCGCCCACAAGCGATGTTCGTCGCTGTCGACCAGCACATCATCAAGGACCAGCGGCAGGCGAATGCCGCGCCGTGCGTACTCGGCCACCAAGGCCAATCGGAAGCTGAGTGCGGTCTGGTCGAGCGTCCCTCGGCTGAGTGCCGTCAGCGGGAGCAGCTGACCTTCGGCATTGCGGATGAAGATTTCCTTGACCGCTGGATCAAAGTGGTACGCGGTGTATCGCCCTTGTGTGAGTCGGTTCAGATAGGCCGATGCTTCGGCGATCACGCGGGAGTGATCCTCCCGATGGAGTCGCCTTTGGGCTTCCGACAGGACGGTCTGCTGCAGGGTCAGCGAGGTCCATTGCTCGCGGGTTCCGGCCAGGCGTTCCTCCGCTTGGCGATGCGCAAACCTCAGCTCGACCGCCGAATGATCGTCAGCGAATCGCGACTGTTCCGCGAGCAGATCTTCCATCCGCAAGCGGGCATCGCGAATGCGACGCTGGAGTTCGATCGCTCGTGAGCGGAGGTCGCTCCGGCGAGCCAGCAGAGTACGTTCCAGCGCCGGGTCGCCGCTGCGGGCTTCGCTCTCTTCGATCATGCGTTCCGTCACGAACTCCTTCGCTGGGCGTTCGATCAGAATCGCTTCCGCCGGAATTTTTGCGGCGAACGCGGCATGCTGCTCGCACCGGCAGTGCAGCAACTCGTGGCTGACCGCATGTCGCATTCGGCTCGACAGCGGGTCACGGCTGGCAGCCAGTAGCTCTTCGCGACGGGTCCGCAGACGGCGAATCCGTTCCAGGACTTCTGCTTCGCATTGCTCGATTCGAGCTTGCTCGATGGTCCACTGCTGACGACCCAACACGGTCTGCCGACGGCTGATCTGTTGACACAACACGTACACCGTTTGTCGCAACTCGGCGAGATGCAGGTCAAACGTCGCCAGGACCGAATCGCACACGCAAGACCCGCGCGTGTGGGCCACGCGGTGCGACTCGCCTTCGGTCTGCAAACGGATGACCTGCTGCTCCAGTTGCGAGAGCAGATCGCGCTGCAACTGGAGAGTTGTCGCTTCGTCCGGAGTCTCGGAGCACGCATGATTCGTCGACTCCAACGTGAGCCGTAACCGCGCGGTCGCCAAGTCCCGCAGAACCTGCTTCGCATGTTCAATCTGCCGGTCGAGTTCATGCAGCTCACGCACCCAGCCCGCTTCGATGGACTCGGCGGCTTGTGCGATCTGCTGGACATCGCGCACCGTGCGAGCGCGACGCGACCAGAGCCGGGTCTGGCATTCGGTGAGGTCCGATTCCACGGGTTGGATCTCGGTCGTCAACCAGGCGTATTCTCCTTCGAGTCGTTGCAGGTGCATCCGCGTACGTTGCAGCTCTTCCACGACAGCCTCTTGCCGCGACTGCTGGTGGAGTTCGGACTGGTTGGCCTGGAACGCGGCCTGGTCGTGCGCGGCCTGCAGCTGACCAATCAGTCGCGTGTCGGTCGGCCCGTCCCAGAGGGTGCGGCGACGACCCTCGAGCGCGTGAGTCAGTGGCGAGATCCATGACGCATCACTGCGGGTCGTACTCAGATCGATGCCATCGCGGAGAGCCAAGTGGACTAGCCCGCTGATCGAGTGGGCCTCGTAACTCCCCACGAAATAGAGCAGGTGAACCAGATCGCGGTCGAGCTGTTCAATGCGGGCTCGCAACGATCCGGCCTCATCGGCGCTGCCTTGGCGCACTTGAATGGCGAGTGCGTCGGGATGGTCGGCGCGGCCACGACGAACGACCGTGAAGCGCGAGGGACCATCGGCAAGCGCCAGACTGCCGCCGGGGGAACCGCCCTTGAGTGGTGGCAAGAGATTCAATCGGCGGGCCTCGTCGAAGCCGCAGAACACACCTCGTAAGAAGTGCAGGATCGTGGTCTTCCCCGAGCCATTCGCCCCGTAGTAGACGTTGAGCCCCGACGAGAGGTCGGCAATCTGTAGATCGGCCAATGTGCCAAAGCCATCAATCTGGACGTTCTGAAACTGCATGTTCGGGTTCCGCGGTGTCTGGGAATCCAGAGAAGAGAATGAAGTGGTGCGCCGTCACCGATGGGTCAGGAGGCCGACCGCAACTGGTGCAGACAAGCCTGACGCACCTCGGTGGCAAGGTGATGATCAACCGGAATGCGTTCATCACGTGACCAGTCGCTCAGCGTCACCGTCGAAGGTGCGATGTCGGCGAGCGAGCGAACCGCAGGGGCGGGCCGTTCTGTGGCCTCGGTCCAGATCGCATTCAGCACGGGCGTGAAGGCACAAGCTCGTGTCGCCTCGATACCATCAGCCAGCGGAGTGATCGACCGCACACAGCATCCCGGATGCCGAGACTGCCGGGTGATCTCCGATTGCAGCCACTGGCGTCGCTCAGCATCCCAGAGCGAACTCCACACCGCGCCCTGCCCCGTCACAGCCAGATCGACAATGAGCAACTGCGTCTGCGGGTGGTCCGCGAAGTACCGACCCGCAGCTGCGTCGACCTCTTCGGTGAGGTGTTCGGCGAGACTTCCCGCGACCAGATGGGCACTAAGGCTGCACGAGACGCGAGTGAAGCCCAAGGGCGAGACGGCGAGCGACTCGGCGGAGTGAGCGCGGTCGGGTCGCACATTGTGGAGAGTCGCCAGCGGGTGCGAAGCCCCTTCGACAGCGGTCGCCACGAAGTCCTCGGTCTGATCGGACGAGTGAGTGCGTTCCCGGAGCACGAGATCACAGCGATCTAGGTCGAGTCGAGTCCCTGCCCCGAAGTCGAGAGCGATGGTGGTGTGCCCTTCGTCTCGCCAAGCGAGAGGAGCCTCGACACCAGCGAGTCCCGTCACCAGCCGAACCGGCCCGTGGCTAGTCGCGAGGCGGTGAACCTCGCCGGGGAGCATGCGGGTCAAATTCGTCGGCGATGGCACGAACCGCTCCATCCACGCGTTGTGCTGTCGCTCTACCCACACGACCGGGATGCCGCTCCGTTCGCAGGTTTCAATGAGCCGCCCCAGAAACCACGGAGCCCGCCCGCCCGCTGAGAGTTCGCTCAGCATCTGGGAGTGCAGGACCACCAGATCGACATGCCGATTGATCGCCGTTTGGACGGCCCGTTGCACGGCGTGAAAGCGAGCCTCCGACGCCAAGCGAGCTGCGCTGGCGGATAGCTCACCACAGTTGAACAACGGTTGATCGAGCCGCAGCCCGCTGAGTTCCAAGACGAGAAGATTGCGCGAGAGCGCCATGGATGCCTCCTTGCATCGTTGATCCGTGACTCCTGGCGGGCAACACGGTCCCGGCCCCCCGACTGCGGATCAGTTCGGGAAGCTACCCGATCCCGTCAAAATGAGACAAGGTGGGTTTTACAAAAGGCCCAGCCAGCCAGTTCAAGGCCCGATACCGGTCTTGACACACTCGGGATATGGCGGCGGGCGAGTCCGCGCAGACAGTGGCTTTTCCCGCGTCCGCTCTGGACTACACTCTGGGCATGAACAACTCCTCGAACTCTTCTGGTCCCGCGATTGTCTGGTTTCGCCAAGACCTGCGTCTGGCGGACAATCCCGCGCTCGCACACGCCCAGTCCCAGCACTCGACGGTCATTCCGGTTTACATCCATAGTCCCGAGGAAGAAGAAGACTGGGCCCCCGGCGGTGCGACTCGCTGGTGGTTGCATCATTCGCTCGAATCGCTCGATCGTGACCTGCATCACCAGGGGGCACAGCTGGTCTTACGGTCCGGCCCCGCGCTGCAATCCCTGAAGACACTCATCGCTCAGACGGGTGCAACAGCGGTGTATTGGAATCGCAGGTATGAGCCTGCCAGCATCACAGGGGACCAAGCGGTGAAGACAGAACTGCGAGGCGCGGGGCTAACGGCCGAGAGCTTCAACGGGGCGTTACTGTTTGAGCCGTGGGAGGTGGCGACCAAGACGGGAGGGCCGTATCAGGTCTTCACGCCCTTTTGGAAGTCCTGCCTCGCGAAGGGGATCGACACTGAACTGATTCCCAGTCCGGACGCGATCCCCGGCCCGGCGCACTGGCCCGCATCGGAGTCACTGCGGGATTGGGAATTACTCCCACGGCTGAAGTGGGATGCGGGCTTCCATGAGGACTGGGCCCCCGGCGAGGCGGGAGCCGCTGCCAACCTCGCCCGGTTTTTGAAGCAGGCTGTCACGACCTATCGCGAGGGACGGAACAACCCCGGACAGTCGGGGACATCGCGGTTGTCACCGCATCTGCATTTCGGCGAGATCGGACCGCGTCAGGTCTGGCATGCTGTGTACGCTGCGTTTCGCGGGCAACCACACGACGATGCTCGCACGTTCCTGTCGGAGATCGGCTGGCGGGAGTTCGCCTACCACATTCTGTTTCATTTTCCGCAGACGCCGGTCTCACCACTGCGGGCAGACTTTGAGCGATTCCGCTGGGAGACGAATTCCACTCAGCTGCGAGCCTGGCAGCGCGGGATGACGGGATACCCCATCGTCGACGCCGGTATGCGCGAGCTGTGGACCACCGGGTGGATGCACAATCGAGTGCGGATGATCGTGGGGTCATTCCTGATCAAGGATCTGCGCATCTCATGGACCGAGGGCGCCCGCTGGTTCTGGGACACGCTGCTCGATGCCGACCTGGCCAGTAATACGATGGGCTGGCAGTGGATCGGCGGCTGCGGGGCCGATGCCGCCCCGTACTTCCGCGTCTTCAACCCGATGACGCAAGGGGAAAAGTTCGACCCTGAAGGGACGTACGTCCGGCGCTGGATTCCCGAGATCGCCCAGCTGAGTCACCGCACCATTCACCAGCCGTGGATGGCTTCCCGGGAGGAGCTATTTCGCGCAGGAGTTCAGCTGGGCACGACCTATCCCGAGCCGATCGTGGATCATGCCGAGGCCCGAGTTCGCGCACTGGAAGCGTTTGCGAAGCTGAAGGAACGTTAGGGCATTCCCCGATTGCGTTCGTGCCGAAAAGTCGAACGGCCCCCCAGTGCCTCGTCAATGCTTGGAATTGGGGTTGAGCCCAGCCCGCCGGGAGGGTGAAGCCCCTGCTGAGCCGCGAGCCAGGGGACACGTCAACCCGCAGTCGCGGCTCGGCAGGAGCCTCGCCCTCCCGAGGAAGGCGGACCCCAAAATCAAGCCTTGACGGGCC
>JAYTCW010000095.1:0-5849 GCA_043736295.1 Planctomycetota bacterium
TTCTACTCGTATCAGAAGGTCAAGCAACCGCTCCCCGCGTTTCAGGACCGCACCCTCAGCATCTACGACGCGACCAGCTACGCGATGAACCTCGCAAACGTCTCGCTCGTCACCTATGGCGGCGAGGTCGATCCGCAATTGGCAGCTAGCACCACCATGCGAGATCTCGCCGGACAACTGAATATTCCGGTCAACGTCATCATCGGTCCGATGATGGGCCACAAGTTCGACGATGCGAGTAAGGCCGCTTTCATGGCCTTCCACGAGGTGAACGCGAAGCGTGGCCTCCCCGAGTCAACCGACCGCCGCCAGGTGCGATTCACGACCTGTACCGTCAAGTACAACGAGTGCGACTGGCTGCGGATCGAGGAGCAGACGGTGCCGTATGAAGAGTCGATTGTCGAATCCGAGATGGAGGGAGACGACACGCTGCACCTCGACACCGACAACGTCAACGCGCTGAGCGTCTCCCGCACGATCGCCGACAAGCTCTCCATCGACGACAGCCTCGACTTCCCGCTCACCGAGGCGGCGTCCGGTCGTCTCCCCGAGGTCTACTTCGTCAAAGAGAACGACGCCTGGCAACTGCTCGACTATGACGACTCGATCGCGTTCGCCGAGCCGACCGAGCCTCGCAAGCGGCACAACCTCCAAGGTCCGATCGACGACGCCTTCTCGCAATCGTTCGTCTGCGTGCGCGGCACCGGCACGCCCTGGTCGAAGAGCCACCAAGCCTACGCCGACTGGAACCTCGCAAGGTTCCAGAAAGAGTTCGACCAATGGATGCGCGGCCAGGCCCGCACCATCGATGACACTGCTGTCACCGATGAGCTGATCGAAAACCACAACCTCGTGCTATTCGGCGACCCCGGCTCGAATGCCGTCCTCGCCCGCGTGATCGAGAGCCTACCGCTCGACTGGACCAAAGAGGCCGTGACCTTCAACGACACCAGCTACAACCCCGACCTACACAGCGTGGCCCTGATCTTCCCGAACCCGTTGAACCGCAGTAAGTACGTCGTTCTGAACACTGGCCACACCTTCCACGAGAAGGACTTCAAAGCCTCGAACGCCCAACTCTACCCCCGCCTCGGCGATGCCGCCGTGCTGCGCTTCCGGGCCGACAAGAAGACCGGGTTCTCGGAGGAGATCGTGACTGGGGAGATCTTCAATACGCAGTGGGAACTCGATGAGTAGTAGTCCCCCGGTCCGCTCGCTTAATCGAACATGTCCACTGCGAACACACGTTGATCAGTATCACCGGCTGCCACCGAGTTGACCGGCAGCAATCCCCAGCAAGGCACCTTCGAAGAGATTGCGCTGGGTGAACGCCAGGACCGCTTCAACGGGGGTGTATTGCAGGATTAGCATGTCTCGGGGTTGGACCAGGATGTTCTCGTGGGGGTAACGCAGGGCCTTGTAGAGATCAACTTCCACAGTCACCCGCTGATTGCATCCGACCTGCCGGAGGATCAGCAGGCGGCTGGCACCCGGGGTCACGTCACGATTCAGAGCAGACACCCCCCCGGAAGACTGGAGACCAGTGACTCCGGCCCGGGCGCTATTTTGTCCTTGCGCCAGCGACACAGCTTCCAAGACGTGCAGATCACGGTCCCGAGGCAGCGAATACTGCCCTCCGCCCAGCAGACCTCCGATGAAGTAGACATCGGTGTCTCGGTTATCGATGAAGACGATGTCTCCGTCGTACAGAGTGATGTCTTCTTCGGTCAGATCCAGAGTCTCCCCGGGAGCCAGTCGTACGGGGATCTTGATGATCTGACTGTTCTCGATCGTGGGATCAAAGTTCTGAAGCGTCTGGTGCCATCCTGCTGGATGAGTCTCCAGTCCGACATGTCCGGCCCCGACAGGTTCTCCCGTGCCAGGATCGTGCATTGAGGAAGACTGCTGGGGATCGACATACACCGGATCGCGTGACATCACGGGCGATCCCATCCCCGACGCTGGTCCGTACTGCGGTTCCGAATACTGTACGGGCATGAATTGCGAAGGAGTGGTCGGAGCTGGCGGGGTCGAAAGGGGACTCAGGGCGTAGCGAGACCCCGTCGGCCCCCCCGAGCTGCGAGGCGAGTATGACGGGTTGCGGTAGTTCGATCGGCTGGAAGGGGAGTGTCCGAATCCATTGCCACTCGGAACCGGTGCCGTTCCCGGGAGCGGTTCGACGAGGGCGGGGCCGGTCGACCCTCGCGCGACATCTCTCCCCGACAGGTTGAACTGCGATGCCGTCATATAGGCGTACGGTCCCTGTCCTTGTCCCTGTCCCTGGAGTGGAGTCGGAGTGCCCGACCGCCCCCCGCTGCGCGAAGGGCTTTGTCCTCGCACAATCGGGCTGCGACCTGTGAAGCCGTGACCGTTTTGACTGAACGGTGTTGGCTGGGGATCCAAGTGGGTGGGGTGCGGACTGCGGGTGCGGGCATTGCGAGCCCGGATCACATAAATCACGTTGCGGGCGTCGAGTCCGGGCAAGCCATCCACGCCGGGCTGCGCGAGCGCATGGGCGACATCATTCTCACCGGCCCGGAGGTCGACCACTCGCGAAGTGCCCTTGCCCGCCCGTCCGATATCGATCGTGCCGACCCCCGTCACGGCATTGGGGACTGTGGCAGACTCCTGTCGACACACCAGTACGCGGTAGGTCCGGGGCCGCATGATACTCACCACGATGCGGGGTTGAGTGTCTCGGGCGAGCAGGCCCGTCTGCTGCACCGCCTGCCGCAAGCGATCTTCCACTTCCCGCTCTGTCAGGCCATAGACATCAATGGCGGGCAGCTGCGGAATCTGAATCGTGTTGTCATCTCGGACCGTGACCGGGAACCCGAGGGAGGGGCGATCCACCGTATTCTGCGGCAGGTTGATCGGCGGGTTCTCGCCGCGCGGCGTGTCTGGCTGGGTATCGACCAAGCCGAGCAGACCGGGCGCGTAGATCGCCAGGACATCCCCAGCTTCGATCCGGTACTGATCGACTTGAGAGCGCTGCAGCAGGCCCAGATCGATGGTGGACTTGCCCTCCCGGCTCTCGGTCATGAACTCGGGGGGCATATATGCGGCCGGGATTCCGCGCATACTGTAAATGGCCGAGCAACCGCTACTGAGCAGCAGGCAGCTGAGAATCGCGATCATGCGCTGGGGCATTGGCTTCACATCCATGTTGCACGCCATCACTGTGAACATTGAGGCGGTTTTGAGAGTTGATCCATCAACTGCCGAAACCGTCCCGTGGGCCTATTGCGATGTCTGTCCCGCAGCGGCCTGTATCACTTGTGTGTCAGTCGGCGAGGATGTCTTTCCGAACATCTGGCCACCACTGACCGACTGATCCGGAGTGCGAGAACCACATCCCCTCACACTGTGTGAGGGGCAGGGGCCAACACTGCCGCTGGCAATGACTTTGTTGTACGGCCCACGACAGGCGAGTGCGTGGGAGGCACCGATCGAGTAACCCGAGAGCCATTCCTGCGCCCGCTGGTGTCCCTCGACCGTTCGCTGGCAGGACCTCCAGTACGGAGACGGTGCCACAGCGGGGACTTGCCCGTTCGCTCCCAGAGCGACATCCGCGTAGGCCTGCTCGAAGCCCGCCTGGAAATCGCGGGGCGGCCAGCACCCCGGTTCCGACTCGTACAAAGTGTGCATGTGCTGTCGGGCCACATCTCGTGCGCTCTGACAGGACACGAAGTCATCCAGATTCCGGTTGTAGAACGGCAACTGGGGAGCCCGCACCCACGGGATCGGACTCGCACAGCCGCTGCTGACCAGCGGCACCAGCAATATCAGCTGCCTCCAGTGCATGTCGTTCCCATCCTTGAGTCGTGGACTGATCCGTCCACAGTGGTGGAACCGCCATCCGAGCGGTCCCTCGCAGTGCTTATCGGACCCGCGAGCGGACCAAGGTCAGGCGGGACGCGGTTTCCCTCACCCGTTCGTGCCAGACGCCCGCTGCGATCGGTTCGTCGGGGTGAACCCGCACGGGCGTTAAACTCCACCGAACCCGAACAATCGGTCTATGCCGGGGCCTGCCGCCGCGATTTCTGCGTGGTTTACCGACTTCACTGAAGCCCCCACGACCGTTTAGCTGCGACGCGAAGTCCTCGCAGCGGAGCGTCCCCGTGTGACTGCGATCCAGTTGCTTCGCCCTCGTACGAAGCAGAGCTTCGCAAAGTGGTCTCAAGTCTGGGGACCTGAGTGATTACAAACGGTCGCGGAATACTAAAAGACTTCAGTGATCGGCTCACCCAACGCCAGTGAATGCGGGCGGTTCAGGGCATCGGTAATCCGCGATTCGGGGTCGAGCCCCATGGCGGTGTAAATCGTCGCCGCGATCTCCTCGGGAGTGACGGGCTTCTCGTGCGGGTAGGCGGCGTAGCGGTCCGAAGCTCCGTGGATCAGTCCCGCTTTGACCCCACCGCCCGCCAGCATGACGGAATAGCAGTGCGGCCAATGGTCCCGGCCCGCAGGTGTCGCTCCGGCGTTCGAGGTGATCTGGCCCAGCTGCGGTGTTCGACCGAACTCACCCATCACGACGACCAGAGTCTCCTCCAGCAGTCCGCGTTCGGCCAGATCCCCGAGCAAGGCCGAGAGGGCACGGTCCAAGTATGGCAACAGCGACCGCTTCATCAGGTCGAAGTGCTGACGATGAGTGTCCCAAGCCTGGTCAATCCTGCGGCCCGAACAGACGGTGACCAGCCGGACCCCCGCTTCCACCAGACGGCGAGCCGTCAGCAAGCACTGGCCCAGATGGGGCAGGCCACCAAACTTGCGGGCCTCCACCTGCCTGTTCACTCGATCCGGTAACCCGTACCTCTCCCGCAGTGCCGTCTGCTCCTGAGACAGATCAAACGCCTGACGGGTTTCGCTCGACTGCAGGAGTGAAAATGCCTTTTCGTAATGAATATCTAATGCGGAGGCATCCCGCGTGCCCGCGTCGACACTCCCGCTCAGTGGCCCCAGCAGCTGGCGACGGCTCTCGATCCGGGCCGCCGATCCCTGCTTGAGCGGCGTCAATCCGGGCAGTTGATACGTCGGCGAACTCGGATCACCCGCGACAAACGGGTCGTAAGCCGCTCCCAGGAAACCTGCCCGCTGTCCCGGCAAATCGTACCCCAGGTTCGACATGACATCTGGCAGTTGGACAAACTCGGGCAGCTTTCCGTGCGGAAACTGGCGGGCCAGCACCGCACCATAGGGCGGAAAGTTATCCGGCTCGTCGCGCACAATCAGTCGCCCGCCAGCCACCGGAGACCGCCCCGTCAGCGCGTAATACGCACCGGCGTTATGATCGACGATCGAGTGATGAACCGCCTGCAGCAACGTCACCCGGTGCATCTCACGCGACAACAAGGGCAAGTTTTCACAAACTGTGTGTCCGGCCAGCGAGGATGAGATCGGCCGCGTTTCCCCTCGATACTCGATCGGAGCTGCGGGCTTCAGATCCCACATGTCCTGGGTCGCCGGGCCCCCCTCCAGAAACAGGAGTATGCATGATTTCGCCCGTTGTGATGCCCGGGCTTCGTCAGCCTGCAAGAGCTGCGGCAGTGCCAGCCCCAAGGTTCCCAGTGAGCCGACGCGCAGGAGATCACGACGAGTGAACACGATGGAACTCGCGAGGAGAGAGGTTGCGGATCGGCCTCAAGGGATGTTTGATCCTAACGCGACGGAGAACATCCGTCGATGGTTTCTCGACGGAAGAGTGGCCTCCGCATGGGGATTCCGAAAGTCGGCAGCCGCCAGTTTCTGCCCCCTCTCCCCACTGGCGGCGCGACTTTCTGTGAGGACACGACTGTGGGGAGAGGGCCGGGGTGAGGGGCCCTGCGGGAACCTTCTGGTGGCCCCCTCAC
>JAYTCW010000096.1:0-14913 GCA_043736295.1 Planctomycetota bacterium
GGTGGAAGTCATGATCAGTGTGCCAGTGGTCAACATGTCCGGCGCGACCGTGGGAACTTACGAGTTCGACCCGGCCGAGCTGTGCAAGGGCATCAACAAACAGATGCTGCATGACGTCTGCGTGATGTACGCTCTGAATCAGCGTGTCGGCACGGTTCGCACGAAGACTCGTGGTGAAGTCTCTGGTAGCACCAAGAAGTTGTTCAAGCAGAAGGGGACTGGTAACGCCCGCGTCGGTACCAAGCGTTCTCCGATTCGTCGTCACGGCGGTCATGCGTTTGCCAAGCGTCCGAAGGATTGGTCCTACCGGATGCCTAAGAAAATGCTGCGAGCTGCCACTCGGATGGCTCTGCTTAGCAAGTTTCAAGACGGCGAAGCTGTGGTTCTGAGTGAACTGAGCTTCGCTGAGCAGAAGACGAAGGTTGTGGTTGGCGTTTTGAAGGCACTCGGGGTCTCTGGGCAGACCTGTCTGCTGGCGATCAAGGAACACGACCCGGTTGTTTGGAAGTGCTCACGAAACATTGAGTCTCTCTCTGTCTCGCCTGAGTTGAATCTGAATGCCTACGACCTGTTGCGTCAGAAGCGGTTGGTGATTACCCGAGACGCGATGGATGCGATTCGGGAACGAGGCAAGTGTGTTGCGTCCGTGACAGTCGGGGCGGGAGTCTGAACATGGCCGATCAGGTTGAACAAGTCGAACCAGTTGCACCCGCTTCCAAGGTTCGGGGCATCCAGTTAGAGCCTTACCAGGTGATCCTGCGGCCATTGGTGACTGAAAAAGGCACGCACCTCTCGGAGCGTCACCATCAGTATCAATTCCAGGTCAATCTGATGGCTAACAAGGGTGACATCAAGAAAGCCGTTCAGGTTCTCTGGAATGTTCGTGTTTTGGATGTTCGCACGCAGATGTATAAGGGCAAGCCGCGACGATTCAAGATGAGAATGGGTCGGACGGGTGACTGGAAGAAGGCGATTGTCAAGCTGCATGCTGAGGACCATATTGCGTTCTTTTAGGTTCTTCGGAATCTAACTTCCAAGGTCCACGTCTCAACTACCGCCGCAACGAGTTCAGGTGCAACATGGGTATCCGGGTCTACAAACCGACTTCAGCTGGCCGTCGCAATGCGTCGGTAAGCGACTTCGCGGACATCACGGATCGCAAGAAGAAGCGTGAGAAGTCTCTCTCGATCCGCCTGCCTCGGCATGGTGGACGTAACTTCCAGGGGAAGATTACTGCTCGTCATCGTGGTGGTGGTCACAAGCGTCTGTATCGCATTATCGACTTCGCCCGGAAGAAGGACGGAATCGTTGGTGAGGTGGCGTTCATTGAGTACGACCCGAACCGCACTTGCCGTATTGCTTTGATTCAGTATGCCGATGGAGAAAAGCGATACATCCTCGCTCCTCTGCACCTGAAGGCTGGCGACAAGATTCAGAGCGGACCGGGTTCCGAGCCCAAGCTCGGCAACTGTCTCCCGCTCAGTGACATTCCGCCCGGCACACAGATTCACAACGTCGAAATGCAACCCGGTCGCGGCGGACAGCTGTGCCGAGCTGCTGGAACGTATGCCACACTGAATGCCCGTGAGGGCCAGTGGGCACAGATCACTTTGCCGTCGGGTGAAGTGCGTCGAGTCTCGAGTTTCTGTCGGGCCACGATTGGCCAGATTGGGAACTTAGACCATATGAACATTGTGATCGGGAAAGCTGGTCGTGCCCGCTGGATGGGGATTCGTCCTTATGTCCGCGGTTCGGCTATGAACCCGGTTGACCATGCGATGGGTGGGGGTGAAGGTCGCCGATCTGGTGGTCGTCATCCGTGTAGTGCCAATGGTCGTCCGTCGAAGGGTGGAAACACGCGTAAGCGTCGTAAGCCATCGAGTCGGGCGATCATCCGTCGTCGTTGGAGCCGTCGCAACGGTCAGAAGAAGATCTGAGTCCAGGGTTTGTTTTGGGGTGAGCAATGGGTCGTTCCCTAAAGAAGGGTCCGTACATCTGCCCGACGGTCATGAAGAAGATTCAGGCCCAGGATGCAGTCGGTCGTAAGGATCCCATCAAGACGTGGGCGCGGCGTTCAACGATCTCTCCGGAGTTCGTGGGGCACACGTTCATGGTTCACAATGGTCGTCAGCACATTCAGGTGTACGTGACGGAAGAGATGGTCGGGCACAAGCTCGGTGAATTCTCGCCGACGAGAACCTTCCGGGGCCACGGTGCCCGGGGCAAGAAGTAACGCGGAAAGCGAGAGGGTGGAACAATGGTTCTGGTTCGCGCATTATGTCGGCATGTCCGCATCTCCTGTCGGAAGGTGCGTCCATTCGCCGACCTCGTTCGCGGTAAGACAGTGCAGGAGGGACTTGATACCCTCCGGTATCTGCCGAACCGTGGTGCTCGGATGATTGAAGACGTGCTAAAGTCTGCAGCTGCCAACGCAGAGGACCGGGGTGCTCGCAATGTCGAGGCTCTGACCATTGCGGAGTGTACTGTCGATGGTGGCCCGATGTTCAAGCGATTCCGTCCGCGTGGTCGCGGAATGGTGTTCACACTGCGTAAGCGTTTCGCCCACATCACCGTGGCAGTCGATGCTCCCGAAGTCGCAGAGAAGGCACAGGATTAAGCCATGGGACAAAAAACACGACCAACGGGATTTCGCGTTGGTATCACTGAGGATTGGCGCAGCAAGTGGTACGCTCCCAAGCGGGAGTTTGGTATTCTTCTTGTTGAAGACTTCAAGATCCGGAAGTTCGTCAGCGAAGAGTACAAGTCTGCTTCGATCGCCAAGGTTGTCATCGAGCGGACCCGCGATCAGGTGATCGTCAACCTGCACTCGGCTCGACCAGGGATGATCATCGGTCGTAAGGGTGCCGAAATCGATCGGATGAAGGCACGTCTGGAGGACCTGACTGGTCGTCGGACCGAGGTCAAGATCGTCGAAATCAACAATCCATTCCGATGTGCTTTTCTGGTCGGTGAAGACATCGCCCAGCAGCTCTCCAAGCGAGGCAGCTTCCGCCGGGCGATTAGGAAAACTCTGGACCAAGTCATGGATTCCGGCGTCTACGGAGTGAAAGTTCAATTGTCGGGTCGTCTGGGCGGTGCCGAGATGTCCCGATGTGAGAAGGCCAGTCGCGGGTCGATCCCGCTGTCAACTCTGCAACGTCATATTGACTATGGTTTCACCATCGCCAAGACGACAATGGGTGTGATTGGCGTGAAGGTGTGGATCGATCTCGGGGACTACAATAGCGAGGAGGCCGACAATGGCTCTAATGCCCAAACGGGTCAAGCACCGAAAGGTCCAAAGAGGTCGCATAAAAGGTAGTGCGACTCGTGGAAACACGGTTTCCTTTGGCGAATTTGGCTTGCAAGCGATTCAGGGCGGTTACATTAACGCGACGACCATCGAAGCGTGCCGTGTGGCTGCCAATCAGTACATTCGCGGTGAAGGCCGCCTGTTCATCCGAATTTTCCCGTCGAAGCCGATGACGGCCCGACCGCTGGAAACCCGAATGGGTACCGGCAAGGGAGAACCGGATCACTGGGTGGCGGTGGTGAAGCCAGGAGCGATCTTGTTCGAGATCGCTGGGGCTTCTAAGGAGTCTGCTCGCGATTGTTTCAATCGCGTTGCACACAAGTTGCCGTTGGCGGTTCGACTTGTCGAGCGTCGGCCCGGTGCCTAGTTTAGTTCTTCGCTTGGTCTTCATCCTGAAGCAGGCGAATCGGAGTGGATGATGTCCAAGATCAACAAAGCTCGAACTGAGCTTCGCGAGATGAGCAGCGAACAGCTGGGGGTCGAATTGTCCGCCTCCCAGAAGGAGTTGTTTCAACTACGGATTCAGTCGTCCACTGAAAAGTTGGATGCTCCGAGCAGTATTCGTCGGCTTCGCCGACAGATCGCGCGGATTAAGACCATCATTCATCAGCGTGATCTCATGGCGAAGCAGGCATAGGGCGGGGAATTCAGATGCAGCGGCAACTGGTCGGTGTAGTGACTCGTGATCAGAACAGCAAGACGCGACGTGTGGAAGTCGCCCGTCTCTATCGTCATCCGAAATATGGTAAGATCGTTCGCGCACGGACGATCTGCTATGTTCACGATGAGACCGAAGTTTCCCGTAAGGGTGACACTGTCGAAATCGTGGAGTGCCGACCGCGTTCCCGGACAAAGCGTTGGGAGCTCGTGCGAGTGGTTCAAATGGGGAATCGTGCTCCAGCGGTTTCCGAGACTGTCCAAGCGACTGTCTAGTTGAGTCGTTTTGGACCAGTGGCCTGATCGGCCGCACAGTGAAGGGGAATCAACATGATTCAGATGCAGACCATTCTCGATGTCGCTGATAACACGGGTGCCAAACTCGTGCGCACGATTCGAGTGCTGGGACCAACTCACATTGGGTGGGGTAGTCTGGGCGACATTGTTGTGTGCAGCATTCAGAAGGCCATCCCAGGCGCTCCGGAAGCGGTTCGTCACGGCAAGGTCGTCAAGGGTGTCATTGTCCGTTGCCGCAAAGCGACTCGTCGTGCTGACGGAAGCTACGTCCGCTTCGATAGCAATGCCATTGTGTTGATTGATGCGGACAACAACCCACGAGGGACTCGCATTTTCGGAGCTGTGGCTCGCGAACTGCGAGAGAAGAAGTTCACGAAGATTCTGAGCCTGGCGAGTGAGGTCGTCTAATCATGAAAATCAAAAAGGGCGACATGGTTGTGGTGATCTCCGGCGATGAAGCAGCTGCTTCACCGAAGCGGGTCTCTCAGGTTCTCGAAGGCGGCATGAAGGTCGTCGTTGAGGGTGTCAACGTGGTGCAACGCCACGTGAAGAAGGGGCATCCGAAAAGCCCGCAAGGTGGCCGTCTGCGTTTCGAGAAGGCGATTTATGCCTCAAACGTGATGTTCTACTGCGATTCGTGCAAGAAGCCAGTTCGGATTGGTCTTCGGTATGCTGCGGATGGCTCCAAGGAGCGATTCTGCAAGAAGTGCAATACCTCAGCTGGGCGAGTCAGCCCACCCCGAGGATAAGTACCACAGAAGTTTGAGACGCGATGAGTTCAGGATCCGGTTGGTATCGGAGCCTCTTGTTGTCATCGCACCACCGGGATTGAATCATGCCTCCTCGCCTTCTTGATCGTTATCGCAGTGAAATCGTGCCTCGTCTGGCGACCGAGTTCGGCACAACGAATCCTCATGCCTTGCCTCAGATCAAGAAGATCGTGGTCAGTATGGGGGTGGGCCGGGCCATTGGGGATCAGAAGATTCTTCAGGAAGTCTCACAGCACCTCGGTGCGATCACCGGCCAAAAGCCAGCGATTACTAAGGCTTCGAAGTCGATCTCGAACTTCAAGTTGCGTGAGGGAATGCAGGTCGGTTGCCGCGTCACTCTTCGTGGTGCGAAGATGTATGAGTTCCTGGACCGTCTGATCAACATCGTACTGCCTCGAGTCCGCGACTTTCGCGGAGTCAGTTTCAAGGCATTCGATGGGGCAGGTAATTACAGCATGGGACTCGGCGAGCAGACCGTTTTTCCGGAAATTCAGGCTGACAAGATTCAGAATGTTCAGGGGATGAACATTGCGATCGTGACCAACGCCGGGACCGATGAACGGGGACGAATTTTGCTTCGAGAGTTTGGCATGCCTTTTCGCAAAGAAGTCGTCAAACCTTAATTTCCTTGTGTCAGGTCACTGAACCGCCTGTTGCATGGAACTTTAACCTCCCCACCACTACACTCCCGAGCCCGCAAACTTTCGCATCGCCCGACTCCTTCAGCGATGCGTGTGAGATCACAAGGATTCCAAGATGGCCAGCACCGCGAAGATCGTGAAAGCTGCTCGCAAGCCGAAGTTCAGCAGCCGCCTTGAGCGTCGTTGTCAGCTATGCGGACGGCCGCGTGCAGTGTACCGCAAGTTTTTGGTGTGCCGTATCTGTTTTCGCAACTTGGCCTTGGACGGTCTGATCCCTGGTGTGAGAAAGGCGAGCTGGTAATCCAGCTGCTCAAGGAACCCCGAACCATGATGACAGACCCGATCGCTGACATGTTGACCCGCATCCGCAATGCCGTTCTGATTGAGCGGCTGACTGTGGACGTGACTCACTCAGTTCAAAAGGAAGCTCTTGCTGCTGCGTTGCAGCGAGAAGGCTTTATCTGGGACTTCGAAGTGTCACAGAATGCAGACCCGTCTCAGAAAGATGCAGAGGGAAACACAGTTGCCGGCAAAGTACTGCCAGGCAAGACCCTTAAAGTCAACCTGAAGTACGGTCCCAATGGGGAGCGTGTGATCCAGAAGATCAAACGAGTCAGCAAGCCTGGTTTGCGGCACTACAAGGGTGTCGGAGAGATGCAACCCGTTCTCAATGGTCTGGGGATCACGATCCTGACGACCAGCAAGGGTGTCCTCAGCAGCCGTGAAGCGAAGGCCCAGAATGTGGGCGGCGAAGTTCTCTGCGAAGTGTGGTAATTCCGGGTGTGTGTTGATCAAGGGTCTTGACTCCGGTTTCGAACAAGGTGCAGCATGTCACGAATTGGAAAAAAGCCCGTTGCCGTTCCGGCCAGCGTGAACGTTACGATCACGGGTGGAGAACTGAAGGTCAAGGGGCCTAAGGGCGAGCTGAAATTAGACTGGAATCCTGCCATGGCGGTCGAGTTCGACAGTGCCACCCGCGAGATTCTGGTCAAGCGCCCCGACGACAATCGAGTCAATCGCGCTTTGCATGGTCTGACTCGCGCCCTGATCAACAACATGGTCGTGGGGGTTCAAAAGCCGTTTGAGAAACGGTTGGAGATCATTGGTGTCGGCTATCAAGCCACATTAAGCGGGAAGAGCATCTCGTTGCAGGTGGGTTACGCCAACATCATTAAGCTTCCGATTCCTGAAGGCGTGACCTGCGTGCTGGCCAAGCCCACGGATATTCAGATCAGTGGCATCGACAAGGCGGTCGTGGGGCAATTTGCAGCCAATATTCGTCGTGTTCGTCCTCCGGAGCCTTACAAGGGTAAAGGAATTCGATACACTGGTGAACAAGTTCGTCGTAAGGCAGGTAAGGCCTTCGGCAGCTAGTGAGTATTCCTACATCTCCCACTCAATCAAGTGTTGAGTGGGGCGTCGGTTGATCAGAACAGGTGTGAGATGAGTCTCGAAAAGCGATTGGCTGACCAGCGTGAGCGACGGAAGTTCCGTGTCCGGAATCAACTCCGTTCCAGCGGTCGACCACGTCTGTCGATTTTCCGGAGCGGGAAGCACATCTACGCTCAGGTCATTGATGATTCTATCGGCCAGACCGTAGCTTCCGCTTCCACTGTGGAGAAGTCTCTTGGTGGAGCAGGCACGTGTCATAGTAACTCCGATGGGGCTATTCGCGTCGGAAAGGCCATTGCCGAGCGCTCGGTCGCCAAGGGTGTTGTTCAAGTTTGTTTTGACCGTGGCGGCAGCCGCTATCATGGTCGCGTCGCAGCTTTGGCAGATGCGGCTCGTGAATCCGGACTCGACTTCTAGAGACTCGTCATACGGTGGGCCCGCTTCGGGTCGGGAGTAGAATATGTCACGCGGTGGTTCTCAGGGTGGTGATTCCTCTAATTCACCGGAACGTGTTATCCAGATCCGCCGCTGTGCGTGCGTGGTGAAGGGTGGGCGTCGTTTTAGCTTTACAGCTCTCGTGGTTGTGGGCGATTCTAACGGCAAGATCGGAGTCGGCTATTCTAAGGGGACCGAAGTACCGGTCGCTGTGGAAAAGGCCACGAAGCAGGCTCAGAAGCGTTCACAACGGTTCCCGTTGACAGGCACGACCATTCCTCACGCTGTAGAGGCTCGATACGGAGCTTCACACGTCAAATTGATGCCTGCTCCCGCCGGGACGGGGATCATCGCGAGTGCCACGATTCGCATGGTTGTCGAGTCGGTCGGCGTCAAGGATATTCTGACCAAGAAGCGCGGTTCTAGTAATCCCGCGAACGTGGTACAGGCCACTCTGATGGCCCTGGCAAAACTGCGGACACGCGAAGATGTCGCCCGTCTGCGAGGAGTTGAGGTCTAACATGATTCTCAGTGATGTTCATCAAGGCATTCAAACCAATCGCAAGCCTCATCGGAAGGGCCGTGGTTGCGGCTCCGGTAACGGCAAGACCGCCGGTCGCGGGCACAATGGTGCCGGTAGTCGTCGTGGCAACAGCCATCGACCTGGCTTCCAGGGTGGTCAGAAGCAACTGTTTCGTCTAGTGGCGAAGCGTGGCTTCAACAACAAGGAGCATGCGGCGGTTGTCGTCGCTCTGAATCTGTACCAGCTCGAAAAAGCGTTTACTTCCGGTGACACTGTCAGCCTAGAAACTCTGCACGAGAAGGGCTTGGTCAAGCGCAAGTTCGACGCCATCAAGATCCTCGGCGACGGTGATCTGACGCACAAGCTGACCGTGAAGGTTCATCGCTTTTCGCGTTCTGCCGAAGAGAAGATTCGTGCTGCTGGTGGTACGGTCGAGGTGATCTGATGGATTGTACCCTCGATTGACCCAGTTGAGTGGCATCGAATACAACATCGAGTGAAAGGCGTTCCTGTTTCGCCTTTCACTCGTTTTCGTTTGCGTGGCTTCCCGATTAGGACACGTTGGCATGCTGGCCAGAATTCTCTCGGTTTTTCGCATCCCTGAGTTGCGACAGAAAATCGTCCTCACGTTGATCCTTCTGGGCGTGTACCGGCTCGGATTCTACATCCCTCTCTCGTTCCTGGATCAGGACAAGTTCTTTGAGGGCTTGCGCCGCCTCACGGAGTCTCAGGGAGCGATGGGACAGGTGATGCAGGCGATGTCGATGTTCTCGGCATCCAGCATCGGGAACGCCACGATCTTCGGCTTGGGGATCATGCCGTACATCTCGGCCTCGATCATCTTTCAGCTTCTTGCGACGGTCTACCCCCCACTGGAGGCTCTTCAGAAGGAAGGCGAGGGCGGCCGCAAGAAGATCAATGAATATACACGCTATGCGACCGTCGTGATCTGCCTGGTGCAGAGCTTTTTCTGGGTCATGTATCTTCGCAATCAGGGGGTCATTCTCGACTCCTACAACGGCTTGTTTGGCTGGGCTGCGGCCACTCTGACGATGACTGCTGGCACCGTCTTCCTGATGTGGATCGGCGAGCAGATCGACGAATTCGGGATCGGCAACGGGATTAGCCTGCTCATTATGGCGGGTATCCTCTCCCGGATCCCTGATGCCATCAAGGAGCTTCTGGGCCCCGCCTTTGCCGGTGGTAGCTTCAATATTCAGCTCGGCTCAAAAGCGGGTATCGATAAGTTGCTTCTGCTGGGGGGCTTGTTTGTGGCCGTCATCATTGGTGTGATTTCAATGACCACAGCCACGCGTCGTATTCCGATTCAGAGTGCCAAGCACGTGCGCGGGCGGACTGTGACCGGCGGTCAGCGGCAGTCGCTGCCCCTGCGAATCAATCAGTCGGGTGTGATGCCGATTATCTTTGCATCGAGCTTGCTGCTGATTCCGATTTCGGTTCTCAATCACCTCTCCGGCTTGGCTTCGCAAAGTGACTACGGCTGGGTCAAGGCGATGGCTCCCGTGTTGGGGATTCTCAATGCCAGCGACCGTGGATTCATCTACAACCTTCTGTTCATCCTGTTGATTTACTTTTTCTGCTACTTCTGGACGGGCATCACCTTCAATCCGAAAGACATCTCTGAGAACTTGAAGGATCACGGCAGCTTCATCCCCGGTTACCGTCCCGGGGCCCGGACTGCGGATTATCTGGATCAGGTCATGCACCGCATCACATACGTCGGGGCGGGCTTCCTGGCCATCATCGCAATCGTGCCCACGATCGTCGCCTCTTCGATGCAGATTTCGCCGCTAGTGGCGAGCTTCTACGGGGGCACGGGTCTGCTGATTTGCGTGTCGGTTGCGATGGACCTGGTGCAGAAGATTGACAGTCACCTGGTCATGATGAACAAGGGTGGTCTGCTGGAAGCGGACGACCCGGCCTAGTGCCCGTAGCTACGTTCGCTAGAACGTGCGCTGCATGAACCGATGTCCGTAGGCAGTGCTGAGACTGTCGCAGCAATTTGCCCACCTTCTGGCGAAGGTGGCTGCGGTGTTGCGGAGAAAGGTCTGACCGGTGATCTCCCTGAAGAGCCGCCGCGAGATGCGACTGATGCGTGCGGCCGGAATCGTGGTGGCTGAGGCACATCAGGCGGCAGCCCGTTTGATCCAACCCGGTGTCACGACTGGCGAGCTTGACGCAGCAGTCTCGGCAGTGTTCCAGAAGTATGGGGCGGAGCCTCTGTTTCTGGGGTTTCCCGGCAAAGTCCCCTTTCCGGCGGTGACTTGCACGAGCCTCAATGAACAGATTGTTCACGGCATTCCCGGGGATGCTGTGCTGCGGGATGGTGACATCATTAGCCTCGATACAGGGTGTCGGATTGCCGGATGGTGCGCCGATTCGGCGTGGACCTACCAAGTGGGCCAGGTTGATCACGGCAAGCTGAGGCTGATGGATGTGGGCCGTGAACTGCTGCGAGTGGCGATTGCGGGTCTGGCCGAGTGCCGGCGGTGGGCCGAGGTGGCTCAGCGAATGCAGTCGGTCGCGGACAAGGCGGGTTACTCCCTGGTGGAGCAGTTCGTCGGGCATGCCATCGGTCGGGAGATGCACGAGCCACCGCAGGTGCCGAATTTCTTTGAAAAGGATGGCAAGGACGACTTCGAGATTCGACCGGGACTGGTTTTAGCGATCGAGCCCATGTTGAATGCCGGTTCAGCGGGGGTGAAGATTTTGGACGATCATTGGACAGCTGTCACGGCGGACGGTCGGCCCAGTGTTCATTTTGAGCACACGATTGCAGTCACAGCGGATGGTCCGCGACTGATCACGGCAGGTGTGGGCGGTGCGGCAGGAATGCTGGGATTCGCAGAGTATTGAATTTTTTCCTGGTTGCTTGCTACGAAGTGCTCGGTGCGATTACACTGCTCCGCTCGCTTTTTGGTGGCACGCCATTTCGTGTTTCTGTGAGGCGGTCATTGATCGAAAGGTGTGTGGGACGTGAAGGTTCGGGCAAGCATTAAACGGATTTGCGAAGGTTGCAAGATCGTGCGGCGCAAGGGGCGTGCCTACGTGATTTGCTCCTCCAATCCTCGCCACAAGCAGCGCCAGGGTTAAATTCCTTGAGGTGAATCGCCCTTCCGGCGAAACATTCAGTTCGAATTCGCATTTTTGCTGCGGCCTAGTTGGCCTCAGCTTTTGGAGATGAGTCATGCCACGTGTACTCGGGGTGGATGTTCCGAACGACAAGCCGACATACATCGCGCTGCAATACTTGCATGGCTTGGGCTTTGTGCTCGCCATGGAGGTCTGTCATAAGCTGAATATCGATCCTCAGCGCCGTGCTCGTGAGTTGTCGGAAGACGACATTCAGCGTCTCAACGTGGCACTCGACGCGGACTACACCGTCGAGGGACAACTCCGTCGCCAGGTCATGGAGCACATCGGTCGTCTGAAAGCGATTTCCAGCTATCGGGGATTGCGTCATCGTCGCAGCCTGCCGGTCCGCGGTCAGCGGACCAAGACGAATGCCCGCACCCGCAAGGGTGTCAAGAAGACCGTCGCAGGCAAAAAGGGTGTGAAGGATCGCAAGTAAGACCTTGGACCTTCGGGTCGCAGGGTAGTCTTGGTGCAGAGGTTGCAGCCATTCGCGAGGCAGGCCCACTCGCCCAGCAGGTCATCTAGGCAGGTTCAGTTCAGTTCAATTTCGTACGGGATGCAGACGTGAGCACAGCGAAGCAGGGCAAGAAGAAAAAAGTTCGCAAGAACGTGACCAAGGCCATTGCCCACATCCGGGCGAGCTTTAACAACACGCTCGTGACGATCACCGACATCAACGGCGATGTGCTGTGCTGGGGCAGCGCCGGAACGGTGGGCTTCAAGGGGTCTCGTAAGAGCACTCCCTTCGCCGCTCAACGGGCGTCGGAAACGTGTGCGGACAAGGCTCGCAAATTCGGCGTCAAAGAGATGGAAATCCGCGTCAACGGGCCGGGCTCCGGTCGCGAAAGTGCCATCACTGGCCTGCAGATTTCCGGCATCTCGATCCGCAGCATTGAAGACATCACTCCGCTGCCTCACAATGGCTGCCGACCACGCAAGCGTCGTCGCGTCTGAGGACGGAATCCGGTCTGCGAAACACAGGCCGCGTCGAACACGGAATTTCGCTGCAGGAGGATGAGGCCCCGAGCCTCTATCACTCGAAGGCAGCTAAACATCGGATTGAGGGGGATGCAGCATGCGGATTCGTTGGCGTAATCTAGAACTGCCGAGTCGAGTAGTCCCAGAACGCGAAACCATGACGGCCACCTATGGCAAGTTCGTGGTCGAGCCGTTTGAACGTGGCTTCGGTCATACCATCGCGAACAGCCTGCGTCGCATTCTGTTGTCGAGCTTGGAAGGCAGTGCTGTCACCCGTGCCAAGATTCACGGCGTCCAGCACGAATTTACTACGATCCCCGGAGTTGTGGAAGATGTCACTGACATCTGCCTGAACCTCAAGTCGCTGGTCGTCAAGAACCATTCGACCACCACGAAGACGTTGCGGATCGAGCGTCATGAGCCAGGCGTCGTGACTGCTGGCGATGTGATTTGTGACGATCAGGTCGAAGTCATTAATCGCGACATGGTCATCGCCACCGTCACCGATTCGGTGCCCCTCAACATCGAACTGACCGTTGAAAACGGTCGTGGCTACACCACAGCTGCGGAAATCCACGAGAAGATGCCCGAGTTGGGAGTGATCCCCCTCGACGCCGCGTTCTCGCCGGTGACCCGTGTGCGGTACAAGGTCGAAGACACCCGCGTCGGACAGCGGACGAACTACGACAAGCTGACCTTGGAGATCTGGACCAACGGCACCGTCAAGCCCGACATGGCTCTGGTCGAGGCCGCCAAGATCCTCCGCAAGCACCTCAACCCCTTCATCAACTACCGCGAACCTGGTCCGGAATTGCCACCGGAAGCCGGTCTCAAGGGAATGCTCGAAGCGACCGGATATGCACCGATCGATCTCGAGTTGGAAGATCGCCTTGGGCAGTCGCTGGCAGAACTCAATCTGTCGGTGCGGGCCACGAACTGTCTCGAGTCCGAGGGGATCACATCGGTTCGCGATCTGGTCGGTCGCTCGGAAGATCAGCTGTTGCAGGTCCGCAACTTCGGTGAGACGACTCTGACGGAAGTTAAGGAACGTCTGACACTGTTGGGTTTGCGGCTCGGAATGAAGGTCCCGACTCAAGGTGCGCTGCGTAAGTAGCCTGACTCGTCGGAAATTGGACAACTCTCGGATTGTGTGAGAACGGGTGCGGATATGCGACATCGTCTTCGAGGCCGAACACTGGGACGGACATCGTCTCATCGTCATGCCATGTTTTCGAACATGGCGGCGAGCCTGATCAAGACTGCGACTCGGGAACTGGATCCCGAGAAGCGCTGGATCGTCCCTGGCCGTATCGAGACCACGGTCCCGAAGGCTAAGGAACTTCGCCCCTACGTCGAGAAGCTGGTGACGATGGCTCGTCGCGCTTTGCCATATCAGGCCAAAGCCGCCGAGTTCGCCACCTCCGCAGCTCGCAACACCACCGAGTGGGCCGAGTGGCGGAAGTCGGAGAACTGGAACAAGTGGAACCAGGCTCTCGCCCCCGCCATCGCGCTTCGTCGCCGGGCCTTTGCTCTATTACGTGACAAGGAAGCCGTCTCGACTCTGTTCGAGAAGATCGGCCCTGCGATGAGCGACCGCGAAGGCGGCTACACTCGTATTGTGCGACTCCCTCGCGTTCGCCAGAATGATGCCAGCCCCTTGGCGATCATCGAGTTCGTCGGTAACGATCGCGACCGCAAGAAGCAGCGCACCGCTCCCGTCGTCGAGCAATCGGCTGCGAACTAGTCGCGTTGATATCGAGCGTTGAACCATGAGGGGCAGGCGAGTTCGCCTGCCCCTTTTTTGTAGCCACGTTCGCCAGAGCGTGGGCTGCGGAACCAGCATTCGATCCCGAACCAGACTTCCGAAGTCTTCTGAGACTCCGAAGTCTACCGTCTCCACAACTTCCCCGATCCTCCGCCCTCCTTCTGGCGAAGGCCGCTACCTCACCCCACCAGGAACCGGGAACAAGGATGTTCTCGGACCCATCGTGCCACAACCAGCGAATGGATTCGCCACCCTTTCAGGGTTCGACATCACCACAGCCCTCGCAGCTGTCTGTGACGATCTGACGGCCAAGGTTCCTGACCTGCGGCATGTGCAGATGGACCGCGTCGCCCTGTCGTTTTGCCAGACCCGTCGTGGTTCGACGCACGGGATGCTCGCCAAGCTGACGCCGCTGCGTTTTGAAGGCGGCGAGCTGACCACCGAGCGGAACGGCCAGACCTGGACGATCCAGCGGCTCTATCGTGGCCCGCGGGAGCAGTGGTATATTCTCTCGGTGTATCTGCCGAGGTTCTTCGATCTTCCGTTTGAGGAGAAGCTGAACACCCTCGTCCACGAACTGTACCACATCAGCCCGCGCTGCGACGGCGATATCCGCAGGTTCGGCGGACGATGTTTCGCCCACTCGGCGAGTCACCGGGCCTACGACGAGATCGTCGCCATGCTCTGCCAAGGCTACCTCCGCCGCCGCTCCCCCCGCTCCCCTCTGCTGAAAGTTCTGCACCACGACTTCGCCGCCCTCCGCACCACCCACGGAGCTGTGATTGGAACCCGGGTCCCGATCCCCAAACTCATCCCCTGGCGCGACAGCCGCGCCGCGTAGGTGATCCGTCGGGCGAGCGGTGAACTCTCATCTCGGGTTTCACAAAGCGACCGCAGCCGATGTTCTCGTGATCTGCGACGACCTGAATCTCCCCAGCGGGAAGCTGCGGCTGCGAGGGTCGGGAACGGCGGGCGGGCAGAAGGGG